>JANNSM010000131.1:0-12709 GCA_031402635.1 Bacteroidota bacterium
TATTGTTTGGTTTAAAAATGATTTGCGGTTGCATGATAATCAAACCCTTGTACTACTTAGAGAAAAGCAAACCATTTATGGTTGATTAAAATACAAAAGTTTATGAATTGCATGAAATTAAATATGACTATTTGGAAGGCCTAAAGAAGTAACTTGTAAAGAGATGAAATCAGAAAACCGCAAACAGAATGTTGCGTCACTGCCTCACTTCTTAGTCAGACTTGGAGGGTATGGACATGACTCCTAAATTTCATTTTTACATTCCAAATTTCAATGCAAGAAGAAAAGCAGTTGTTAGACATGACATTCATCACTTGCTGACAAACTATGACACCACCATATCAGGAGAAAGCGAAATAAGTGCTTGGGAAATAGCGTCCGGTTGCAAAAATTATTGGGCAGCATTCTTCATTGACGCTAGTGGAGTAATGTTGGGAATCTCTTTTAACTTCCAGGGTGTATTAAAGGCATTTGCACGAGGCAGGCAAACAAAAAATTTGTATCATGACCAATTCTCAACCGACCAGGCTCTTGACATGCAAATAAGCGATTTACGAAGACAACTATATTTAGACAAGTACACAAAAGACACGAAACCGACTTTTATTGATGTTATCATGTTTTTGACCTTTGCGCTCTTTGGAGCGATTTATTCATTTTCATTAGCGATTCTTCTGCCATTGATAATTATTTACTCACTATATATTAACCTTAGTACAGCTAATACCAGCCGCTAATGTTAGACAGACTGCCGTTATCGGTTATTGAAAAAACAAAAGCGGCATAAATTAAAAGTAATGATTGTATCAATAACCAAAATCGAGATAATTTCATATTCAAAACTTATTGCCTTTTTCAAATTTAATGGGCAAATTATAAATGAATTAAAACAATCAAAATGCATAAAACATAAAGTAACTGGCAGTTTGAATTTGAAAGATTGGTACACAATGTCTTTATGGGTAAATGAAAATGACATTAACGAATTTTATCGTAAAGGAGCACATTTAGAAGCGATGAAACAATCTAAATTTTTTTCTTCTAAGATTCAATCAAAGCGAATACATAATGAAGATTTGATAAGTTGGAAGGAAGCAAAAAAACAATTTGAGAACAATTAATCACATGAAAAGACGATCTTTTCTAGTCCTAAAAAATTGTTTACACTTTTTTTTAATCCTGACATGGTTTACAGGACAGCGCTTATACCAAAGTTTTGTGCTTCTAATAAACAGCCAACAGACGGTTTATGATTGCAAGAAAACGAATTCGTGTAATGTAGTATCATTACAACTGACTTTAGTGTCTCGTTTTGACTCTATTTTTCCCATCGTAAACCGAAAATCGTTGGCAGACATTTTATTTTCGGTCTCATGACCATGTTTAGATAAGGGAGCAAACAAGCGCATCTTGTAATATCCGGAACAACAAATAAGGTACACAAAAATGTTGATAACCTTAATAGGACTATTGTTATTTTTCATTTTCTCTTCTCTTTCAGTCATTCATTTTTATTGGGGACTTGGCGGAAAATGGGGTGCAATCGCCGCTATCCCTACCAAAGTAAATAACGAAAAGGTAATGAACCCAAAAATATTTGAATGCTTTGTTGTTGCTTTTGGGCTATTGGGTTTCGGCTTTTTCGTTTTAGTAAAGACCAAAATTTTGTCTTTTTACTTGCCAAATTGGTTGATGAGATATGGACTTTGGGTACTTTCAACAATATTTATTTTGAGAGTTGTTGGCGAATTTAAATATGTAGGTTTTTTTAAAAAAATTAAATCGACTCAATTCGGGCAATTAGATACAAAATATTATTCCCCTTTATGTTTAGCAATAGGACTTTTGGTAATAGCATTAGCATTGATGAAATAAAAACATCTGCTAACACTGCATGTCCGCAAGTATTGGTTTGACGTTGTTACTTCAGCTACAGTTCACTATCAGCTATGGTTTGGGGCTTGGCTCTTTCTAAATGTCTTTTTGGTCGTTTTATAATATTTCTTTTCAACATTGCCGATGGGTTTCGCCCATCCCAGGTTGATGGTAAGTTAAAAATACTTGAATTTAACTTACCGTATCAAATACTGTGGCAACCGCACCCCAGTAAGGGATATAGCGGAGTAAAGCTAAGGTGTCTAAACAGCCGGTCGGAACCTGGGTTTTCATTGCCAGTGGTTGGCCCGCATACAGCCGGCTCGCGTTGCTGATTTCCTCAGCCTGGCTGCATTTACAGATGACCAACGTCATCGCCGTCTGTGTTCATGATTATTAGCCGATGGGCATTGCCGGGGTATTTTTCCATCGTAAATCAGTGTTTGTCCATTGAATAGCATAATCGGAAAAGCCATGAAGAAAATTGCCTTACCCCTCCTGTTTTTAGGCGGACTTATAACGCCAATCTTCACCAAAGCCCAGGCTACAGTATCCTGGACAGAATTTACCCGAGGTGTTTCCATTGCCACGGATGCAGATGAGAATGTTTATACTGTTGACTGGGATTACAACCCGGCCGGCGATATCTACCTGACCAAGCGGAATACGGATGGTGCTCTGCAATGGGAAACCAAGTATGAAAACACGGACAACACCCGCCACGAAGTCGCTACCTGGGTGGAAACTGATCTTAACGGCGACATCCTGGTGACCGGAACAATTCGATCGGGTTATTCATCGCCAGTGAACGCTGCCAGCCTGCTCATGAAGTTTGACCCGGCAGGAAACCTGCTCTGGCGGCAGGTTTATGAAAGCGGGTTTGATGGTTCTTATACCAGGAAATGCCTGATTGACGCAGACAACAACATCTACGTGTTGGGGATGGGCAGCGGACCGTCAGGATTTGTAACCAAGGTTAAAAAGTTCGCGCCCGATGGAACGCCCCTCTGGAATTACTTTGACGAAGCCGGTATTGGTGCACCGATTAATTTCAAATTCACCCCCGATAATCAACTGGTCATTGCAGGGCGCTGGATCTTTGGAAGTGGCGGCGGTTACGCCAAAATAGATCTCGACGGAAATAAAGTTTGGAATTATCCGGGCATTTTCAGCCTGACCGTTGGCGATGTGGCCGGTGATGCCTCTGGAAATTCCTATATCGTGCACGGCCAGTATGATTTTGACGGCGGAACAACACTCAAAAAGGTTGACCCGGCGGGCTCATTGATCTGGGAGCAAAACAGTACCATAGCCGCTTTTCGGGTCGAAGTGGGCACGGACGGATCGCCGGTCATCTGCGGTTTTCCAAACAGTGGTTCCCCTGGTGCAGCCTTTATTAAATACGATGCATCGGGAGCATTGCTTTGGGAGAATTTAGATGCAGATGGCCCGGGGAATGCGTTGTTGCTACACGCCCAAATGCAGATGGATGAGTTCAACAATGCCTATCTGGCCGCCGGAACGCTTTTCCAACAAGCCCTGTGCAAAATCAATGCAAATGGAACGGAAGGCTGGACGGTGCTGACCAGCGGCAGTTACGCCAATGCCTTTGCCTTTGGCAACAGCAGTCAAAACATTTATCTGGTTGGCGGCAACACAGCCAAGATTGTTCAGGACCTTCCCTGCGATGCTCCATTGGGGCTGTACAGCAATAATCTTACCGCCACATCGGTCCGATTGAACTGGAGCCCGGTAACGGGCGCCGCCGCTTATGAAGTTCAGGGACGAAAAGCGGGTTCTGCATCTTGGAAAACAAAGATGATATCAGGCAGTAAAAACAAATTCATCGTCAATAGTTTAGTGCCCGGCACAGATTATGTCTGGCGAATCCGCACCGTTTGCGATCCGTCAGGCACTACTTCGCTCTATTCACCCGAACAAACGTTCAGCACGCCGGCTTTGCGGCAGGAGTTTGCTTCTGGTTTCCTGGTTTATCCAAATCCCGTGCAGGATCTTGTTAACATAAGTTTCCAGATGCAGGAAAACGAAGTAAACCGGTCTGTGATGATTCAGGTGGTGAATTCTGCGGGAAGTATCCTTGCGCAGCGCAACGTTGCTCCCGTATCCGGAATTTTGACAACATCTTTTGACGCAAACAATTGGCCATCCGGGCTCTATCGGGTTGTCTGGACTCATGGCCAAATGACAGGCAGTGAGGCCTTTGTGATTCAGCGCTGATCAGCCTGAATTACCCTTGCGGGAAGTCTGGTCTTTTACCGGGCTTCCCGCAATGATTTTAGCAGGTTTGGGTTTTCTGATCGTCATTCATGGTTCTGACTGGCAATGCCCTGCTTTTCGGGCTGACAGGAATTTACCCTTAGCGTATCTTTGCTTTCCAACCTATGCTTTACATCAGCGAACAGGCTAAACACAAAGTCGAAGGACTACGGGAACAATCCGGACTTGGCGAAGCCTTTTTTATCCGCGTGTCTGTTGTCGGCGGAGGGTGCAGCGGGCTGTCGTACAAACTGGATTTTGACTCCGAGCCAAAACCCATGGATCAGGTTTTTGAAGACAAGGGCATCAAGCTGGTCACCGACCTCAAAAGTTTCCTCTACCTATGCGACACCACGCTGGATTTCAGCGGTGGCCTGGACGGAAAAGGGTTTCATTTCGTGAACCCAAACGCCAGCCGAAGTTGTGCCTGCGGGGAGAGTTTTGCGGTTTGAAGACCAACCGGACCACACCGCCGGTTGATCCATCTTGCTCCCGGCCGGGCCGGACAGTTGGTTCTATCACCGGCATTTCTCGCCAACCTTCACGGCATCAAACGCTCAATTCCCCATTCTCCTGTTTCGTGAAGAGAATAAACAAAGCGGTCGTGGAGTCGGCTTTCGCGGCCCTGCCAGAACTCTATAGCTTGTGGTGTGATGCGGTAACCGCCCCAGAAATCCGGCAGTGGCACTTTTCCCTCGGTGAATTTTCGCTTCATTTCCAGGAATTTCATCTCCAGCACCTGCCGTGAGCTTAACACCTGGCTTTGATTGGAGACCCATGCACCGATTTGACTGCCATGTGGCCGGGTGGCAAAATATCGCAGGGATTCGGCTGTGGAAATTTTAGCGGCTTTTCCCCGGATTTTTACCTGCCGTTCCAGATCAAGCCATGGAAAAAGCAAAGCCACATTGGCGTTTTCCGTAATGTCCTGCGCTTTGCGGCTGCTGTAGTTGGTAAAGAATACAAAACCCTGATGATCAAATAGTTTGAGGAGAACAGTTCGAATACTGACCTCGCCATTCAGGCCGGCGGTAGCCAGGCTCATCGCGTTGGGTTCCGTGATTTGCGCCGCGCGCGCCTGCTCAAACCAGACGGCGAACTGCCGGATCGGATCGGGGTCAAGGTGATGACGATCCAGGCCTTCGGTGGTGTACTCCTTGCGCAGGGCTCCGAGGTCAACGCCCGGAACTTTGGGTGCATTCATAGGTCGAAATTACGCCGCTCCCGGCTGCGGGCTGATCAGGGAACCCGGTCATTCGACCGGTACAAAACGTTCTTCTGACATGGCATCAATGGCTTCTCCCATTTCTTCAAGTGTAGGAGCAGCCGCCAGATCGCGGATCATGTTCAAGTGAAAAGGACCCAGCCCGCGCCCTGTGGAGATCAGCGCGCCTGAATACAGGGTTTCCCAATCATCCCAGTCTGTGCGGAGGCCTTTGATGGGCAGGACTTCTACCCAAATATTCCAGCGCACCGGCAAACCGGTAGTGTTCAGTTTCCACAGGTAAGTATCGCCGGGGGTGTCGCCGCCAATGTTGTAGGTGAGCAGCAGTCCGGCAGAGCCGTCTTTGCCGAAAACGAGTCCCCGTTCAACCCCTTCATCAAACGCCTTGGCCGGAGCGTTGAGCCAGAATGTGTCGTTGTAAAAGATACTCAGCGCATTAGCGAGTGCTTTATCGCGGTCGGTTCCGGTCAGTTCTTTTTCTTTTTTCCAAGCCCGGCCCTGCCCGTTGGAGCCGTTAATGTAAACGGTATAGGCTCCCCAGGAAACGCGGATTCGGTTGCTTTTTTTGTCCCAGAGCAGGTCGTGGCGCCCCAGGAAATTAAAGCGAACGTAAGCAGTCTTATCCCAGGCTTTTTTGTTGATGGCGCGCTCCATGGCTCGTGCCAGCGTATCGGCATGAACGGCTACATCCTTGCCGGCCGCCGATTGGGGACGGGGCGTGCTTACCAGCGGAATGCAGGCAACCATGCCCAAAATCAGCACAAGAATGACAATCCCGGTGAGGCGCAAGGCGGTTTTGCGGGTCATACTCCGGCAGATGCTGATCCGGAACCGGAAGCTGTTGCGGAGGCCTTGCCGGCCGAAGCCTTTGCAACTGGTCCGTGAGCAAACAGGGGAAATGCAGATGCCAGCTCTTTTACCTGGGCGCCAATTTGGGCAGGAAGAGCAGCGTTTTCCGGGTCGCTGAGCAACTCATCAATCCAACCGGCAATCGTCAGCATGTGCTCTTCGGTCATGCCCCGCGTGGTCAGTGCGGCCGTTCCAATCCGGATGCCTGACGTGATGAAAGGCGAACGGTCATCAAAGGGCACCATATTCTTGTTTACCGTGATGTGCGCTTCGCCCAGAATACGTTCCGCTTTTTTGCCGGAAACATCGTCTTTGTTTCGCAGATCAATCAACATCAGGTGATTGTCTGTTCCCCCGGAAATAATGTGGTAACCGCGGTCCGAAAACGCTCCGGCCATGGCTTTAGCATTGCGAACCATGGCGAGAGCATAGGCCATGAATTCGTCCGAAAGGGCTTCACCGAAAGCCACCGCCTTGCCGGCAATAACATGCTCCAGAGGGCCTCCCTGGGTTCCCGGAAACACAGCACTGTCCAATAGGGCGCTCATCATCCGGATTTCCCCTTTGGGCGTGGTTAGGCCCCACGGATTCTCAAAATCTTCGCCCATCATGATCAGCCCGCCGCGGGGACCCCGCAGGGTTTTGTGCGTGGTTGACGTCACGATATGGCAGTGGGAGAGCGGGTCGCTGAGCAGCCCGCGGGCGATCAGACCGGCCGGGTGGGCAATATCGGCCAGCAACAAGGCACCGACTTCATCGGCAATTTCGCGAAAGCGCTCGTATTCCCAGTCGCGGGAATAGGCCGAAGCACCGCAGATGATCAGTTTGGGTCGAACGGCTTTTGCTTTCGCTTCGACATTATCCATGTCAATGCGGCCGGTTTCGCGCTCCACGCCGTAGAAATTGGCCTGGTAGAGTTTTCCGGAAAAATTGACCGGCGATCCGTGGGTGAGGTGTCCGCCGTGGCTGAGGTCAAATCCCAAAATGGCATCACCGGGTTGCAACACCGCCAGCATGACGGCCGCGTTTGCCTGGGCGCCCGAATGAGGCTGGACATTGGCCCACTGGGCATCAAATAGTTCACAAAGGCGGTCAATGGCCAGATTTTCCGCTTCGTCCACAAATTCACAACCGCCGTAATAGCGTTTGCCGGGCAACCCTTCGGCGTATTTGTTGGTCAACACACTGCCCACCGCCTCGCGCACGGCATCGCTGGCATAGTTCTCCGAGGCGATCAGTTCCAGACCTTCCGTCTGGCGGTTGATTTCGCGGTCAATGATCGAAAAAAGCGCTTCGTCGCGGAGCATGAGGGTTGGTTTTTGAAAGGAGGCTTGTGCGGGAGAGGCGGTCTGCCAGGCCCAGCCGGGTCCTTAACCGCGAAGATAACGCACCCTTCAGGATTGACCCGAGGCCTCGGTTAGTTGCTCTGTGGTTTGGGTCAGTTGGGCTGCCGCCAGCCGGATCTGGTCCAATTCCCCCGCTTTAAAAGGCGATTTGGGCAAGACGTAAGCCGCTTTGTCCCCAACGAAGAAAAAGAAATGGTTTTTGGTTTCCCGGGGAATAAAGATTGCGCCTTTGGCGCGCTGCGAGCGGCCATTCGGCCCTTCAACGGCAAAAAATCCGGGGTTCAGCTCCAGTCGCATGTTGCCGGTCAGGCCGGCTTTTGGGTTAGCCCGAAGGTGCCTGCCTACCCGCCAACCGATGCGGTATCGCATCCACCAAGGCGTCAGCAGCCCACCCAACCCGCACAAGCCGGTAAACAGCAGGCTGGCCGTTCCAGCCCGCGCGGCCGCAGGCTGACTGAGCATGAAAAACACGCCGATCATCAGGGGCAGGCCGATTACAAAGAGGCGGTAACCGCGCCGCTCCGGCGCATCCCATTGCACAAAACGGGCAAAAGCGATGTGGTCTTCAGACTCCAGCAGGTAATGCACGTGCAGGGTCTGACCCTGCCGGAAGACTGAGAATTTGGAATCGGTCACCGGGTGTTGTTTGACGGGACTGGTTTTTGTTGGCGGCACGAATGCCAATTTGCGTATTTTTCGCACCATGAAAGCCATCATTCCCGTGGCCGGGATGGGGATGCGTCTGCGACCCCATACCTATACGCAGCCCAAACCGCTGATTCCCGTAGCGGGAAAACCCATTCTGGGTTTTATCATTGACCGTTTACGGGCGGCGGGGTTTGAAGAGTTTGTCTTCGTGATTGGGTATTTGGGCGAAAAAATTGAGGAATACGTTTCGACCGCATACCCCAATATCCGGGCAGATTTTGTTACCCAGCACAGCCGTGAGGGGCTTGGACAGGCGATTTGGCTAACCCGTCATGCGGTGAAGCCGGACGAAGAAATATTTATCGCGCTGGGGGATACAATTTTTGAAGCCGACATTGAAAGCGTTATCGCTTCGCCCTATTCCAGCCTGGGTGTAAAAAAAGTGGATGACCCGCGAAATTTTGGCGTGGCGGAAATCGGCGACAACGGATTTCTGACCCGTGTGGTGGAAAAACCGGAGATACCCAAAAGCAACATGGCCCTGGTGGGTCTTTACAAAATCAAAGAAAGCGCTGCCCTCTATGCCGCGCTGGGCGCCCACCTTGACAAAGGCCTGCAAACCCAGGGCGAGTACCACCTCACCGATGGCATCATGCAGCTCATCCGCGACGGCGTTCAGTTTACTGCGTTCCGCGTCCAGAATTGGTACGACTGCGGCCGAAAGGACATTTTGCTGGAAACCAATGCAACGCTGCTCAAAAAGGAAACCTATGTTTCCCCAAAGGCAGATCGGTTTAAAAATACCATCATTGTGCCGCCGGTAGCCATATCAGAAAGTGCAAAAATCGAAAACTCCATCGTCGGGCCTAATGTCACCATTGGCGAACATACGTTTGTAAGTTATTCTATTATTGAGGGAAGTATCATCGGCAACTACACCAAGCTGGAACGCGTAGTGCTCGAAAACTCGGTGATCGGCAGCGATACAGCCATCAAGGGCATGCGCCACAGCCTCAATATCGGCGACAATACGGAAATAGACCTGAGCTGATTTTTTTCGCCAATTTTCCTGCTGCAAGCCTTCTGAAAAGTAATGACCAATCGCATCACCACTCTTTTTGGCATCCGTTATCCGATCATTCAGGCCGGCATGATCTGGTGTAGCGGCTGGCGGCTGGCATCGGCAGTTTCTAACGCCGGCGGACTGGGAATCATCGGCGCCGGAAGCATGTACCCCGAAGTGCTGCGGCACCATATCCGGCGGGCTCGCGAGGCCACCGAAAAGCCCTTCTCGGTAAACGTGCCCCTGCTCTATCCGGCCATTGAAGAGCACATGGCCATCATTGTGGAGGAAGGGGTGAAAATCGTTTTTACATCAGCGGGAAATCCGCGCACCTGGAAATCCCATTTACAGGCTTCGGGCATCAGCGTGGTTCATGTGGTGCCGTCTGCGGCCTTTGCGCTCAAAGCCCAGGCTGCCGGCGTGGATGCGGTGGTCTGCGAAGGGTTTGAGGCCGGCGGACACAATGGGCGGGAGGAAACCACCACGATGGTGCTGATTCCCCTGGTGAGGGAAGCGGTGAGCATTCCGGTGATTGCTGCAGGTGGAATCGCAACGGGTCGGGCCATGCTGGCCGCCATGGTGCTCGGAGCGGATGGCGTGCAGATCGGCTCCCGCTTTGCCGCGTCAGAAGAAAGCTCGGCTCACCCCAACTTCAAACAGGCGATCATCACTACTCCGGAAGGCGGAACGATGCTCAGCATGAAACCGCTGGTTCCCGTCAGGCTCATCCGTAACGCTTTTCAGCAGCGGGTGGCCGAGGCAGAGGCCCGCGGTGCCGGCGTGGCGGAACTCGCCACCCTGCTGGGCCGTGCTCGCGCCAAACTCGGCATGTTTGAAGGCGATTTAGACGAGGGGGAACTCGAGATTGGTCAGGTTGCGGGGGCGATCCGGGACATCCTCCCCGCTGCCGACATTCTGCGCAGCATTGTCCGGGAGTTTGAAGAGGCTCGCGGGGGGGTGGGGCAGTTAAGCCTTGACGCTGAGTAGGGCGCGGTTTTATTTAAATTCCGGAATTAGCGCGAGCCGGGTTTGCACCTCGCTGACTATCAGTTTTTGTTTTTCTATTTCCCGGCGTTTGGTTTCCTGGTCGGCGAGATTGGTTTCTATATTCCGGCGGTTCTCTTTGATTTCACCTTCCTCATCCTGGGTGCTGCTGTAAAGTTTGTCTTCGTCAGCCTGGAGTCCCTTCAGTTCTTTTTCCAGTGACTTGAGGGTTTTTTCAGCCAGTTTTTTCTCATCACCGGCTGCGCTGCTGATCTTGACGATCACATCTTTTTGGGTGGCAATTTCGGCGCTCTTGCGCTGCTGGTCCATTTCGTTACTGGCAATCTCCTGGCGGGATTTTTCGATCTCGCGTTCCGAATTTTGAATGGATTTTTCCATATTATCTTTATCCTTGATCAGCGACTCCAGTTCTTTTTCGCGCTCACCTAAAATTTTCTCCTGGTCCTTCAGTTCAGTTTCCACCTGAAAACGCTTGTACCGAACGGCGTAATCCAATAGGATTTGTTCTGCCAGTTTTGATTGTTGCGGGTGGGTTTTCGGGTTGAGGAAAATTCCCCCGAGATCAAAAAAGACATCCACCTTGACGTCCCTGCTGGCCTGGAACATCCGAACATAAATATCCACGGCATTTTCACTGAGCGCTTTGATTGTGGCATCGTCAAAAAACAACTCGGTTTTGGTGTTCCCGTTTGCTTTGGCTTTGTACTCTTTGAACGCCGTTTTGAGAATGGACTCTGCGTCATCCAGAATGGCACCAGGCAGGGTGATGGAGTAGGCGTGAAATCTGCCCTTGCTCATTGGGAGGGAGTCCTCGGTGACCGTTACGGCAGTTGTTTCGGCATTTATATTCGTATTCGACTCTGGCCGCGTGATTTGTCCGGACATCAAAACCGGGAAAAGCAGCAAGCTGGCAGAAGTGAGCAGGGTCAGCGATCGTTTCATGGGGAAATGGGTTGTAGAAATCAATGGGAATTAGCTGAATACTGTTGGTATTGAAAAGACAGCCGGGGAGTAAAGTTAATATCGGATAATCTTCCATTCCGTCCGGCGGTTTTCCCGGTGGAGTTGTTCCGGACAGATTACGCCATCGGCGCAGTGATTGAGCAGCTTGGTTTCACCATAGCCCAACGCCACCAGCCGTTCGCGGTTCACGCCCTGGCTGACGAGGTAGTTTACCACTTCTTCAGCCCTTGTCCGGGAAACCTTGTCGTTGGTGGCGCTTTTGCCGTTGGCATCTGTGTGGGAACCAATTTCAACAACCATTCCCGGATTGGTGACCAGTAAACGAGCCAGTTGATCCAACTCCAATTTTGCGTCCATGTTCAGCTCGGTCTGGGCGTGTTCGTAGTGGATATCGCGGAAACGGATGGCCCTATCAAGCTGGTAGGATTCCAACTCCAGTACCCGGGTGAGCCGTTGTTTGCCGGCCATCGTTTCGCTGGAAATGCGCTCCGAAAGGTTGAAATAGCTCACTTTGTCCGCACTGATTGAGTAGCTCTCGGATTTGTCAATAACCACGCTGACGGTTCCGTTCAAATCGGTTTCCAGCGGGCGGCCGGTTCCGGTGACTTCGCTTTGCAGGTAAAGCTGGGCTCCGCTGAGCGGCATTTTGGTCTGCTTCTCAATGACTTTCAACTCCAGGGTCAACGCGCGCTTGGGATCAATCAACTTTTCGAGGGGAAGCACCAACTTATCGGGATTTGAATTTCCACTCTCGAACGTCTTTTCCACCGCATTATAGCCTTCAATAAAGGCGGTGACAGAATAGGATTCAAATGGCGAAATCCGCAGCACGAAGCGCCCTTCTGCGTCACTTCGAACCTGTTGAATCTGCGTGCCGCCGCGGTTCAGGATAACCCGGGCATCCCGAAGCGGAGCCATGCTGCCCTTGTCAACAAGGAGCCCTTCAACAAACAGGGGAAAGCGTGCCAGGCTGTACAAATCGTCACTCCCCCGCCCCCCGGGCCGGTTGGAACTGAAGTAACCCTGTTCCCGGTCCGGGTCAAAGACCAGCCCGAAATCGTCTTGCGGGGAGTTGACCGGTGTGCGCATGTTTTCAGCGCTGGCATAACGCCCGGATCGGAGCGTTGACCGATAAATGTCCAGCCCGCCGAGCCCCCGTCTTCCGTCAGAAGCAAAGTAGAGCGTGCCATCGTCATGCAGGAAAGGAAAAACATCGTTGCCCTGGGTATTGATTCCGGAGCCGGGGTTTTCGGGCTCAGACCACGTGCTGCCGGTATAGTCAACTTTCCAGATGTCCATGCCGCCCTGACCACCCGGGCGATCTGATGAAAAAAAGAGCTGGTTGCCGTCAGCGGAGATGGCCGGGTGGGCAAATTCGTATCGCGGATCGCAAAACGGCAGCAATTCCGGTTTGGACCATTCGCCTTCGACCAGCACCGATTTGTAAAGCTGCATGGC
>JANNSM010000132.1:0-2311 GCA_031402635.1 Bacteroidota bacterium
GGTTGGGCCAGGCGGCAAACAAGTTGGTCGCAACCGGTTGAATCATTTCGCCTCCGACAGCAGCACCTTCGAGCCGCACGGTGGTGGCGTTCATGTCCCAACCAAACCGCACCCAAACCCGATTGCGCACTTCGTCATACCACCAGCCGTCAGTAGCGGCAGCCCAAGCGGATGAATCACTGAATAATGGTTGGGCCAGCCCGTCGCGGGTAACCTGCGAAGGGGGCATTCCAAGCCGGTGCCATGCCATATCAATAGTTCTGGAAGGAGCAGCTCCCGGCCAACCCGATCCGGTCTTTGCCAATTGAAGAAAATGGGCCGTTCCATCCTGACCGCCGGTAGCAGAAATCAGTTCATAACGGCCGGCGGTTTCCGCATCGGGGTCCATGCCATCATCCAGGTAACACTCCCCGGAAAGCGTTTCGGCATGGTTACCCGCAAAAACGTGAAACTCCAGATGGCTGTCGTCAAAATTTCCCGCGTTTGCAATTCCCGGAGCGGACATCGGCAAAACGGAGCCTGCGCGAACAAAGAGCGGCAAGGTGCTCATCGGCGCACTGACGCTTA
This sequence comes from Bacteroidota bacterium, assembly GCA_031402635.1. GTDB lineage: Bacteria > Bacteroidota > Bacteroidia > Chitinophagales > BACL12 > WGOA01. Next base: position 568 of record JANNSM010000132.1, read on the forward strand.
TATCCGCCGGACCGGTGTTCAGGTCTTCTGTCCACCAGTTGATCCAGTCTCCGGACGGCAAGCGAACGCTGCGGCTCAGGGCACCGGAACTGATGACCGGCGCAACCAGGAGATCTTTACCCCAGAAATACTGGTCATTGCGGTTTTGCAGCCATGGGTTTTCCGGATCGAAGTAGTCCATGGGAAGGGCCATCGGACGACCGGTAACGGTGTAGCGCCGGGCAAGAGAATAATGGTAGGGTAACATTTTATACCTCAACCGGATGTACTTGCGGGCAATGCCGCGATACGGCTCGTCTAGGTAAACCGGTTCGGTGATTTCGTTGTCCACCCCGTGAGCGCGCATAACCGGGGCAAAGGCACTGAGCTGAGTCCAGCGCACATAGAGATTTTGATTTAAGGAACCGGTAAAGCCACCCATGTCGGAGTGCATCCACGAAATACCGCTCATGCTCATACCGAGCATGACGGGGATCTGGGCTTCTAGTCCAGACCAGCTCCGCTGCACATCGCCTGACCAGGGTATGCCGCCGTATCGCTGCATTCCGGCATAACCGGAGCGGGTCAGGTTGAACAAACGTTCACCCGGCCTTTCCGCCTTGTAGCGGTCGTGCAGCATTTTGGACCATTGCAGGTTGTAGTGATTGTGGATCAGCCGCGCGCTGCCACCATCGTGGATCATTGCTGAAGGATGGTTCTCCGGCTCTCCGAGGTCGCACCACCAGCCCAGCGGGCCGTCATCAAGGAGTGCGTCATAGCGGGTCCAGAACCAGTCTGTTGCTGCAGAATCAGTTAGGTCAAGCAATGCAGCCGGACCTGTCCAAAAGCCGCCAATTACATAAGAATCGCCAAAATCATTATAGGCGAAAAGTTGCTGCGCATCCAGAAACGCAAAATGATCGGTGCCGGTGTTGAAGTAGGTTTCCGTAATCAGGATCGGTTGAACACCGCGGTCGCGCAGATCATCCAGGAAGCCCGGCGGGTCGGGAAAGGCACTTAAATCCCAATCCAAATCACCCATCCGGTTGGGTTCGCCAAACCAATACAAATCAAGCACGAGGGCATCCAGAGGAAAACCGCCGTTGAGCAGGTCATCCACGGTATTCAGGGCATCTGTGGAGTTTCGGTAACCGAACTTGGACTGAATGAAGCCCATTGCCCAGCGGGGAGGCATCACCGGCTTGCCCGTAAGGTTCATGTATCCGGCCAGGGATTGGTCGAAATTATTTCCCCCGAAAACAAACAGGCCCGGCGGGTCCAGCTCTGTCTGGTAATCCAACAAGTTGGGATCGGAGGCCCCAATATTCCAGGTACCCGGGCCGCGGTGGTCCCAATAAATGCCATATCCCTTTGACGAAAAGGCCACAGGGCTGGCAATGTTCATCGTTTCTGCACCGTAACCGTAACCGCCGGCCTGGCTGTTGTAAACCGGCAGCACTCTCCCGCGGCGATTGATTGGAATGGCCCTCGAGCCGGTTCCCTGCCAGGTTTCTTCCGGCGTGATTTCCAGGCGGAAAAACCCACTTCCGCCGATTGTTCCCGAAGGGAGTGATGCGCTTCGCAACAGTGTATCGGCACCGCGAATAAACTGCAGTTGCAAGTCCTCTTTGCGGATGACCGCTTTCAGCGAACCGGCATCCAGTTCAAGACGGTCTGCCAGGACAGTCAGCGCAGAAGTCGAGGGCGTCGCAGAAACACTGAGGGTTGTGGTCCAGGCCAGCGAGGTATCCGGACGCGGAGCAGC
>JANNSM010000133.1:0-6380 GCA_031402635.1 Bacteroidota bacterium
TTATGTGCCCAACGCTTTTTCGCCCAACGCAGATGGCGCTAATGATTTCTTCACCATTTACGGACAGGCCGTTCTTGAATATCGCATTCAGATTTTTAACCGCTGGGGCGAATTGGTTTACACCTCCAACGATGCCGGCGAAGTCAATAATCCCGCAAAAGGCTGGGATGGGCGCCATAAAGGAGAATTGCAGGAAGTGGGTACGTTCATCTACCATATCGTCGCGGTGGGCGGAGACGGTTTCCCGGTTGAAAAGCGCGGCGAAATCTACCTGGTCCGGTGAGTGGGATTTTTCACGCTACCGGGAATTTCAAGAGGCTCTGCCGTCCGGCCGCCATACTTTTTTTGTGGCTGACCATCGCACCGTGGATGGCGCTGCATGCTCAAGATGGTCCGCAGATCGCTCCGGGCATGCGGGCTAAAAAACCGGATTTCAAAACGTTTGATGCCAATTTCCAACGGGTGACGCCGGAGCTGGAAAAACTCGCAACTGCCGATGATCGCCGGCATCCGGAGTTCGGCTGGCTTCCCTGGGATGCGCCGTGCAGCAACTGCGTTGAACTTCCGGAACGGCGCACGGAAACCGGCCGGTATTTTGTGGCTGACGGATCAGGTGGTGAGCATTTTTATCTGCAGGAATCGGCGGGTCCGCTGCACTTCATGAGTGCTTCCGGTCAGTGGCTCACCCGCAACCCGCACCTGCGCCCGTCCGGCAAAGCGGGTGTGTTTCACGCACCGTCTCAGCCACTGCCAACCCGCCTCGATCTGAACGCCGGTCACGCTTCGATCACCCTGGCCAATGGATTTGAGTTTCAGTTCAAAGGGGCGGAAGCGCTGTACGGTGAAAGTGCGCAGTCGCCTGGCGCAGAAGCCGGGAAAGGTACTGACGGCAGTGGAGTAGAGCCGGGGTTTGCCCCGCCATCTGCACCAGCCTCGCCGGGCTCCCCCGTTCCGGGGCTTGCCCCGCCATCTGCACCGACCTCGCCCGATCCCGCACCGGCCTCTCCGGGCTCCCCTGACCGCCTCTCCCGCGTTAGCGTTGGCCGCGACGGCATGCGGGCGTATCACGCGTGGCCGGGAATAGACCTGGTGCAGGTTTTTCGCGAAGGCGAAATCGAGACGGATTTTGTGATCCGGAACGCCGCCGCCCTGCCCCCCGGAGACCGCACTGTATTCCGCGACCGCTGGACCTTGCCGCTGGATTATTCCATCAGCACCGGCGCGGATGGCGGGGAATGGATCAGCGCTGCCGGTGGTATCAATACTGGAACGATCGTTCCAATTAGCGTGACGAAGAACCAGGCCTCGGCGCCCGGTTTGCTCTGGACCGGCGGGTTAGTGATTTCGCTCGAAGGCCGGGAACTGCTCCGTTTGCGCCAGCCGGTCCTTTACGATCAGGCCAGAGCCAACAGCCTCGAAACCCCTGGGCTGATCGGTTACCGATGGTTCCGCGAAGGGGATGAACTGGTGGTGGAAACGGTGGTGGATGCTTCCTGGATGCGCGCTGCCGAACGGCAATATCCGGTGGTGGTTGATCCTCTTCTTTACGGCGTGGCAACATATACCGGCGGAGACATCGGCTTCAATTACGATGCCACCTGTTTTGATGTGACGGACTTTTGCAACGCTTCGCTGACGGTGACAGTGCCCGGCAAGACTACGCTCACCGGCGCATGGTTTGATGCCCAGTATTTCAGCGTGCTGATGGGCTGTATTGCGGGAATGACAGATTGCCTGATGCGGGAAGCGGCCTTCCAGATTGTCGGACCCTGTTCCACGTCGCCGTTCCCCGGTTCCTACTGGAGTTGCCTGCCTCCGGAGGGCGACAGCGCCGGCACCTGTTATGGCGATTCACTGGACATGTTCCCCACAATTGCCTGCATCCCGCCGAGTTGCGCAGACCATGTATTGAATTTTGAGATGAGGACCTTCCACTGTTCCTGCAACGGCCCCAATTGCGGTGTGATCTGTCATTTTATGCCCGATGCCACCTGGAAAATCACAATCGAAGGGCGGACCGTAGAAGAGAGTTTCATTCTTTCGCCCGATGAGCCCGATTTCACGATCTGCGAAGGGGATACGATTGCGCTGACGCCCACTGCGCAATGGGGTGTTCCGCCTTATGAATACCACTGGAGTCCGGTGGGTCTGGTTGCGGATACCATTTTTGTCAGCCCGCTGATCAATACCACTTACACATCGGTTGTTTTTGACGTCTGCGACAATACAGATACCGTTACCCGGGACGTGACGGTAATCCCCGCGCCCAATCCCGCGCCGGGTCCATTTGAAGATTGCTTTCCCTCGGTCACGCTGGATGCCGGCAGCGGATTCGTTTCTTATTTGTGGCCACATAGCGGCGAGACTACGCAGACCGTTACGGTTACGCTTCCCGGCAATTACACCGTGCAGGTCACGGACGCAAACGGATGCACCGGTTTCAGCGAGCCCATTGTGGCCATCATCAATGCACCACCAGTCATCAACACGGTTCCGGATACCATCATCATTGACGAAGGCGCGTTGGCCCAACTGATGGTGAGCAGCACGGCAACGGGTCTGGTGAACTATACGTGGAGCCCTCCGGGTACGCTGACCTGCCTGAACTGCCCTTCACCGCTGGCCTTCCCGGAAACCGCGACCGTGTATTATGTGATTGGCGAACAAAGCGGTTGTGTCGGTGAGCCCGATTCCGTGCTCGTGCTGGTTAACAAAGTCAACCTGGTGCTTCCCAATGCGTTCACGCCCAACGGCGATGGGCTCAACGATGTGTTTCGCGTGACCAATCCGGTTCTGTACCCCGTCTTTGAAATGAAAATTTTTAATCGCTGGGGTGAAGAAGTGTTTTCCGCGAAAGATATCCGCACCGGATGGGACGGCACCTACCGGGGCCACCTTCAGGAAATCGGCGCTTATGTCTGGACGATTATGTACCGCAAAGGCCGCGAGAACGGCGAAGAAGTTAACCTCCGGGGATCCCTTACGCTGTTGCGATAGCGATTTGGAAAAGGAAAAAACGGCATTCTCACATCCGGTAAAAAACACAACCTGCACCCGCGTACCATTTTTCTAAAAAACGGGGCATCTTCATGGTATGGCAACTACAGAATCGTTGAAAGGCAAAAGGTACCTGGTTACTGGCGGCAGTTCGGGAATTGGCCGGGCTACGGCAGAATTACTCATCAGTCGCGGAGCGAAAGTGGCGATAACGGGCCGCGATGAAGCCCGGGTAAAATCCATTGCCGGGCAGATCGGCGCATTTGGTCTTGCGCTGGATATGGCCAATTATCCTTCGCTCAAACCGGGGCTGGATCTCGTCATCGCGGAGCTGGGCGGGCTGGATGGACTGATCAACAATGCGGGAACGGGCACATTCGGACCGCTGGCCATCGTTACCGCTGACGATTTTGAAAAGGTTTTTGCCGTCAATGTATTTGGACTGGCCTTGCTGACACAGGCGGCCCTGCCGGAATTGCGCGCCAACAAAGGCGACATCGTCAACATCGCTTCTACGGCGGCCACCAAAGGTTTTGCCGGGGGAAGTGTTTACAGCGCTAGCAAGTTTGCTCTCCGGGGCATGACCCAGTGCTGGCAGGCCGAACTGCGTCCCCATGACATCCGGGTTATCGGCATTAACCCGAGCGAAGTGACTACGGCTTTCGGCAATCCCGCGCGAAAGGAGCGGGAGGAACACCCGCGCAAACTGCGCGCACTGGAGATTGCCCACGGCATTGTGGCCGCACTGGAAATGGATCCGCGCGGGTTTGTCCCCGAGTTGACCATCTGGGCTACCAACCCGACGGGAGCGGTGTAAGGCGCTTCCCCCTGACTTCGATTTCCCTAGAACCTGAACCGAGACCCTGAAGCGAGACCCTGACGCGCGCCAGACTGCGCTACAGGCGGCTTCCCCCTGACTTCGATTTCCCCGGACCCTGACTTGAATCATGGAGCAGTATTTTTTCTCTTGGCACTTTTGCCTACGTGCCGCTCCAAGCCTATCGGAAGAATAATATCTTGCATGACCGGAAATCCGGCGAAGTGGTGTCAGCCGGCAACCGGCTTTCCTGTGCCCATTGCGGCGAGCCCTGCGAGCCGCGGCCGATTTTATTTCAGGACAAGCCGTTCTGTTGCAGCGGCTGCCGGACGGCTTTCGAGATCATCCACGAACTGGGGCTCGAAGACTTTTATGCCCTGAACGAACGGGCGGGTGCAACGGTAAAGCAGGCCGCGAACGATTATTCCTGGATGGACGAACCGGCCCTGCTCGACCGGCTGCTCAGTTTCCGGCATGGCAACCGCGCTGTGGTGCGTTTTCGATTGCCGGCCATTCACTGCTCTTCATGCGTCTGGTTGTTGGAACGTCTTCCGCATTTTCAGCCAGGGGTCATTGAAGCGCGCGTAAACTTCGGACGCCGCGAACTGGAACTGCATTTTGATCCCGAAGCGGTACCCCTTTCGACCTTAAGCGAGCAATTGCAGCGCCTCGGCTACCCGCCGGAATTGAACCGCTCCGACCTGGATACCAGTGGGGAGCGCAACCGCTCCCACGACCCGTTGATCAAGCGGCTCGGGGTGGCGGGTTTTTGTGCGGGCAATATCATGCTGCTCAGTTTCCCCGATTACCTGGACTGGGATCCGGTCACGGCCGGTCCCATGTTTGGGCTGGTGACCGTGCTCAAAGTGCTGCTGGCCTTGCCGGTGCTGTTTTACTCGGGGTCCATTTATTGGAAATCTGCGTGGCTGGCGCTGCGCCGCCGCGTGCCATCGGTTGACATTCCCATTGCGCTGGGTATGCTCGCGTTGGGCGTCCGGAGTTTTTACGATCTCGCTGCCGGAACCGGCCCGGGTTACCTGGATTCGCTGGCGGGGTTGGTGTTTCTGCTCTTGGTGGGCCGCTGGTTCCAGGACCGGATTTACGGCTTCCTGTCGTTTCAGCGCGATTACCGTTCGTTTTTCCCGGCTGCTGTGCTCAAAGTAGAAGGCGAACTCCGGCGCCCCGTGGTGCCGGATGACCTCCTGCCCGGCGACATCATTTTTATCCGGCCCGGCGAAATCATTCCAGCCGATGGCGTTTTGCAGCAGCCGGCTCGCATTGACTACCATTTTATTACCGGCGAATCAGCTCCGGTTCCTCTTGCGGCGGGCTCCCGTGTTTACGGCGGGGGCCGTGTTCTGGAAAGCCCGGTACAGGTACAGGTCGAAAAAACGCTGGCCCTCAGTTACCTCGCCTCGCTCTGGGATCGCGATGCGCTCCGCGGCCAGACCGGCGAGCCGGGGCCGGGTGTGCATTCCGTTGACGGCACTTTGCCGGTCGGGCAGGCTCCAGGATTGGCGGATCCCGCTGCGGCGGCTTCGCTTCGACATGCCCGCACGACCCGCATTACCGACCGCTTCAGCCGTTCGTTCACCCCGCTGGTCATTTCAATTGCCGTGGTAGCCTCGGCGATGTGGTGGCCGGCCGGTCCGTCCCGTGCGCTCGAAATCCTCACGGCGGTGCTCATCGTTGCCTGTCCCTGCGGACTGGCCCTTGCCGCGCCGTTTGCGCTGGGTCATGCCCTTCGCTTCCTGGACCGGACCGGACTCCACCTGCGCGACACGGCAACGCTCGAACGCATGGCGCTGCTCGATGCGCTGGTCTTTGACAAAACGGGTACGATCACCGCGCCCGGCAAGGGCAAACTCTGCTGGGAAGGGGCTGTGCTCTTGCCAGAGCAGAAGCGCGCAGTGGCGGCCGTAGCGGCCTGTTCGGCGCATCCCCTGTCGGTTCGTATTGCGGGCGAATGGGGGGATTCCCGAAACCTGGCAGCCAGCGAGGTGAAGGAGTTTTCGGGGGCAGGGGTGGAGGGTATCGCGGGCGGCATCACCGTGAGAATTGGATCGGCGGTTTTTGCGGGGGCTGCGGATTTTGCGGGGGCTGCGGGCGTTGCGGGGGCTGCGTCTGGTGCGCGCAATCCGCAGCGCGGGGTCTTTGTATCGCTGAACGGGCAGCTCATCGGCCGGATTTTAATTGAGCCGGTCGTGCGGCCCGGCGCGCGCCAGGCCATTGAGCAACTCGGTCTGCTGAAATCCTACACCATGGAATTGCTCAGCGGCGACCAGGACCATGAGCAGGACCGGATGAAAGCCCTTTTTCCTGCGGGTGCCACCTTGCGGTTTGGTGTTTCGCCCTATGAGAAACTGGAGCGGGTCGAAGGGTTGCAGCGCCAGGGCTACCACGTGGGGATGTTCGGAGACGGATTGAACGATGCCGGGGCGCTTGCCGCAGCCGACGTAGGGCTGGCTCTGGCCGATGATCTGAGCGGGTACTTCCCCGCTTCTGACGGGGTGCTGGAAGCGCGGGCGCTGAGCCGACTGCCAAAGCTCCTGCGGTATGCGCGGGC
>JANNSM010000134.1:0-1720 GCA_031402635.1 Bacteroidota bacterium
CAATGAGGCTCCACAGATTGTCCCTTCCGCAAACACCGTAACCGGTTGGGAAGTGAAGTCTTTAGTAACCGTCGGCGAAATTGACGGTTCAGGCAACTCGGTCAATTTGGCCCGCTATGGTTACGAATTTCTGGGTGTTCCGGATGGTATGGGCGCATATCGCAGTGGCAATCGGACGCGGCTTTTTGTCAATCATGAACTGCTTGATGTTGCCGGATACCCCTACACCTTGAAGAATGGCACCGTTCTGACCGGTGCCCGCGTCAGCTATATTGATTTAAAGTCCACAACCCGTCGTGTTTTCGGGCTTGGATTGGCTTTTGATCGCATTATTGACCGTTACGGAGTTGAAGTGACCGATGCCCTTCAGTTGAACGAAGGGGAGGGTGCACCCGGCTCTACCTTAGGCCTTGACCGGCTTTGTTCCGCCTGGGCTGCAGAAGCTGAATACGGTTTGGAAGATCCCATGTTTTTTACCGGCGAAGAAACCAGCCCTCCGTTTGATGCACGAGGCGGTATTGAGTATGTCCTCGATGTTAGGCGCGGAGACCTTTATGCAGCGCCGATGATGGGTCGTGCAGCATGGGAAAGCGCAACGGCAGTTGACAACTTTGAGAGCGATAAAGTGGTATTGCTGGGTGGCGACGACCGCGGCGGTGCACCACTGATTCTGTATGTGGGTGAAAAGAATTCGACCGCATCCGGATCCTACAATGCACCTTCATTCCTTACCCGGAATGGTTTGGGCAATGGGAACTTTTATGTTTGGGTAAGTGACAATTTTGCCACCACCGGCGAGGTTGATCCCACTACTTTTAACGGCACCGGCAACAGCCGCAGCGGCAAATTCGTGAAGATTGAGCATTACAATCCTTCCCTGGCCGGAACTGCAGGTTATGATAACGTAGGCTTTGCCGACATTGCCACGCAGGATGTTGCCGCCACAGCGGTTGGTTACTTCAAGTTCTCCCGCCCGGAAGATGTTTCCACCAATCCTTCCGATGCAACACAGGTCGTATTGGCTTCAACGGGACGCAATACCTTGTTCGGCGGTATTGACAGTTGGGGGACAGTTTACCTGATTGATTTCGATAATGCAGATCTGGCCAGCCAACTGGCTGGACCTTTGGGTTCCATTGATAATATCAAAGCAGAAATCAAAATCCTTTATTCCGGGGATGATGCAGGAGGCGGTCAGTTTGCTGGCCCGGATTACGGGGTTCGCAGCCCGGACAATTTGGTATGGGCAGAAAACGGCCAGATCTATCTGCAGGAAGACAAATCCTTCACCAGTTTCGGAACTGTTTCCGGTGTGGAAAGCTCCATGTGGTCCCTGGATCCCGCAACCGGTCTGCTTGAGCGTGTTCTCGAGATGGACCGCAGTGCTGTACCTGCAGGCCAGACGGATGCTTTTCCAGCCGACAAGGGCAATTGGGAGAATTCCGGGGTTATTGACGTGACGAATCTATTCGATACCAAATCCGGCGAAACGCTACTCATTCTCAACGTTCAGGCACATGCCCTGGGTGGCGGACTGATTGGTGGAAGCACTTCCCTGGTCGAAGGTGGACAAATTCTGATGGCACGCACCCTGATCCGCCCGGAAACCCGCGCAGCCTTGGAGATTCCTTCCATGGAAATCATCCCCAATCCGGCTGTTGAGTTTGCCCAAATCACCTACAACCTTTCACAAACGGCTGATGTGAACCTGACCGTTTAC
>JANNSM010000135.1:0-4744 GCA_031402635.1 Bacteroidota bacterium
TCCGTCAGCGACAAATCCACGGCAACGGAGGTGATCAGCGATTCCCCTTGATCGTCCTGCTCTGCCCAGCCCTGGTATGGGAAACGGCCCAGCCGCAACAGATCGACAACCCTTGTTTCGCCGACCGGAGGCAAACCGGTCAGCACAACCGCCACAAGCCGTGCCCTTGCCGCGGGAGAATATCCGGTAAGCGGTTTACCAAGCAGCGCAATTTCGCCTTTCAACGGTCTGACCAGGCCCGATAATGTTCGCAAAAGCGTGGATTTCCCGCATCCGTTCGGACCTACGAGCGCCACCAGTTCGCCCTTATATAAACTCAGATCTACCTGGCTGAGGGCCTGCAGGGGATGCTTGCGATAACCGGCTGAAATGCCTTTTGCCTGCAGGATTGCCGCTCCCGTTTCCACACCATTGTTCATGAGCCGCTGTTGAAAAATTGCCCGATTTTGCGCATCCTCCAAATAATGGCCAAGACGGCAGGTGCGCCAATCAATGCCGTTACGGCATTTATCGGAAGTGTTCCGAATTGGCCGGGAAGCCTGCACAGGAGATCACATCCAACCAACAGGGCAGCGCCCCCAAGCGCACTCAACGGCATGAGTACCCGGTGACTGGTTCGTCCGCTCAAGGCCCTTGCAGCATGAGGCACCGCAACGCCGATAAAAGCAATAGGGCCACAGTATGCGGTAACTGATCCCGCAAGAATTGCCGTTAGCGTGATGGAGGCAACCCTCGTGGCCATCACCGGCAAGCCCATTGTTTTGGCATAGTCATCCCCAAGGGCTAAAAGGTCGAAGGGGCGCGAGAGAAACCAGCAGGCTACCAGCGAGATACCGGCCAACGGTCCGAGCAGCGCCAGTTCCTCCCAATGGGTTTGATCCAGACTGCCGAATGTCCAGAAAATGAAGTCGCGGAGTGATTCGCGGTCGGCAAAATATTGCAAAACGGAAACGATGGCCCCGGTAAAGCTGCCCAACATCAGGCCAAAAATCAGCAGGGTTGCCGGATCGCGGACCCGGGTGGCAATCAACAGGATCAATCCCATTGACGCCCCGGCGCCCAGCGCAGCAGCTACCACAACCGAAGGCGCCGATCCCGAAATCAGGGCTTGATTCATGCCGAGTTTTATTCCTCCGAGCATGAGCAATGCCACTCCAAGACTTGCTCCGGAACTGATTCCCAGAATGTAAGGACCCGCTACCGGATTGCGGAAAAACGTCTGCATCAGCAGTCCGCAGACTGCCAATGATGAACCGGCCAGCAAAGCGGTCAACGCTCTCGGAAGCCTGGAATCAATGACCAGAATTCTGTATTTCTCCGCGCTGACCTCGCCGCCAGTCAGGGCTTCCCATACTTCTGCAGGAGGTATATGAACCGATCCGAACAACAAGTCGGCAATAAACAGGAGAATGGTTGCCCCAAGCAAAAAAATGCCGGCATACCAAACCCGTAGAGATGCCACCGGAGGAATCATTATGGAATGCGACGGTAGTAAATCAGGCTATCCTGTTCGCGCAGCCCGGGATGAAAAATTGCCACCAGGTCAGACAGCACCAGATCGGGACGGAGAATGGCGGATTCCCAGTAATCATTTCCCCCGCCGGGACTCATGCGGGCATCATTGTTGTAAATGCCCCGATCCTGCCAGGCCTTAAAATTTTTTAGTCGGGGATCAAGATCCTCCAATTGTTTCCGGCTTCGGGCTGCGCCGGGATTTAACCAAAAACCGGCACTGGCGGCGCGCTCCATAACCGACTCAAAATCGACCGCCAAACTTCCGCTACCCGGTTGGTCATCCCAACAATACTGCGCTCCGGCATCCCGGAGCAGCGTTGCGGCAAAACTGCCCGCTTTAGGAACCGTCCAGTTGCCCTGATACTCCAGGCCGGTAAATACCTTAGGCCTGCTGGTTGTACCAGCCGCAAGCTCCCGCAGTTCAACATAACGGCTTTCAACTGCCCCAAAAATGGAATCCGCCCTTTCTTCACAAGCGAGCAGCCAACCGGCAAGCCGGAGCCACTCCGCCTGACCGAGCGGATGAGATTCCAGGAATTCCGCATTGGGAAGCACCGGAATACCCAGTTCCCGGAGTTTGTTAAAATCACCGTATTCCGGATCGGCCGTGAGGTAGGTCATGACCAGGTCCGGTTCAAGGTCCAGAATCGTTTCCATATTAAGATCGCCTTCCCGGCTGACGTCAAGCAGTTGGCCGGCATGCCAGCGACTGCGAAGGCCGGCATCGTATAGGTTGTCCGCCCAACTCATACCCACCATCGCTTGGCGCTTGTCCAGGATAGAAAACAAGGCCGCATGGGTGGTGCTGACACAAACGGCCCGGTGAACGGGTAAACGAATGCGCAGGTATCCCGGATAACAGCCGGAGTCGAGGGTGGTGGAACTGTCGAGCAGCAGGTAACCAAACGGGGCTGCCCCGCTGTCGGATGCGTAAATCAGCAGTCGTTTATAACCCTGACCCTGCCAGGCGGAAAAACGAAGAGCGTGCCGGATGGGTATCGTTGATTCATTTTCTGCGCAGGCCGTTTGCTGACTGGCAGACGTAACATCGTTGTTTGAACGGCGGCAAGCACCGGCAATTAAAGCGATCAGGCATAAAACACAACAAGCATTACGCATAGATTGAATCACGGCACAAAATGGAAGGCTCCCGGAGTGATGCCTGTTTTAACCGAGTCCAGCAGAACACCCGATTCGCTGAAACGAAAAACCCTTCCGCTGCTGACAAAATTTCCCGCATCTCCGGCCACGATTTCTCCATTGCCTTTAGAATCGGTATCCAGGCTGTACAGATAGGCACCGGCAGGGCTGGCAATCCAGGGATCAACGGGCGGAACGGCAGCATCACTGGCCATCCGGTAAATGCCGTTGTTGCCCAGCCAATAAACTGTTTCGCCGGAAGGAGAAATAGCCAGATCGCTGACATAATCTCCCACTACTCCTAAAATCCACTGCCGGATTACGACTCCTGTTGTGGGATTGACTAACCGCAATTCTGGGAATCCTTCCATAAATCCGCCCGTACTTAAAACAAACAGGTTGCCCTGGCCATCAGGTAGCAGGCCCTCTGGCTCCCTTCCGGTATCCAGTGAATCCACAATATCGTCGGTAGCCGGGTCTATCACCAGAATTTTATCCCGGGTCATGATGGCCGCGTAAATGAGGTTTGAGATGCGAACCATCCGTTCTGACCATCCTCCGGTGGGAATCTGTCCGGTAACTGCATAAGTTTGCGTATTGACAATAGCGATGGCACCGCCGAAGAGATCGCTTACATAGGCCTTATTACCTTCGGCCTGTAAAATATACCGCGGCGAAACCAGCCCGTCAATCGTGCCGGATAATGCGGCATTCTCTGGGTCAAGCACATCTACTTTACCGGAGTTATTGACCACCAGAAAATATTTCTGGTTGAAATACGCCATGGATTGCATGACATCTCCCGCTGCCAGTCCGGAATTAGCCGAGCCGTAAACATCTTCCAACAAGGCGGAATCTCTGTTGTAGAAATCGAGACGACTGTTGCCGCTGCCGAAATTGCCTTCATTGAGAATGAAGAAACCATTTTCAAACAATCCTGGAACAATAACCGGAAGGTCCGGGGGATCGGGCATTTCTTCTTTGCAGGAATAGGCGAAAAATCCGACCAGTCCGGCCAGCGCATAGAGCAAAACCCAACGCTGGTTATGTTTTATCGAGTTCATGGAATTGAAAAATTTGATAGCGTAATAAATCTTATTAATTAAATGAATAGGGTTTTCAATGATTCGTTTGTTTTTGGTGACGCAGCGCAAGCTCAATCCGCAGAGAGCGACCTGGCTGGGGCCGGTTTAAAACCGTTTCGGTGTACGTGTTCATCAGGTTTTCCAGACTTAGCCGGGCCATAAATGACCAGGAGCCCAGCGTTTTCTCGGCGGATAAGTCGGTGGCGAAAAGAGCATAGGCCGGCAGCCAGCTCTGAGCATCAGAGGCGGCAGGCCGCCAACTGCTGCACTGTTGGCGGAGCCCGGCTGAGAAGGATTTCCAGGTCAACTGAATTCTGCTAACCGCACGGTGTTCCGGTTGGTAAAGCAGGTAGTTCCCGTCTTCCGCTCTTGCCTTGGTATAACTGTACATTCCTTCAAAATGCCAGCCTAACGTATTTCCAAGATGGTCAAGCGCAGTCCGAAATTCTACTCCCCGTGTCTGGACCTGGTTCAGATTGGCTGCTTCCCAAATCGTTCCGCCCGTCGGAGCCCACTGGATCCAGTTGTCCACCCGTCCATACCAACCGAGGGCGCTAAGCTCTGCCCGGAATCCGTTCCTGCGATAATGCAAACTTGCATCTGCATCGGTCATCCAGCCGGATTCAGGATTCAGATCGGGATTTCCTCCCGGGTACCAGAACCGGTCGTTCAGCGAAGGCCTGGCATAGTGGCGGGCGACTCCCGCGCCTGCCTTCCAGCTAACCGGGGCTTTTCCGGCAGCGGAATAAAAACCACGGAAAACCGGCTGCAACGGCATCCAGTTTGATCCATAACGATCCTGCAGGATATCGGCCCGAAAACGGAGGCGTTGGGTGACCATCCACTGCAAACTGCTTTGCAGGCGTTGTTCCCAGGCTTCTACCGGATCCTGATATCCGGTGCTTTTCACCTGCTCCCGGCGAAGAGCCAGTTGGCCGGCCCACTGCCAACGCTGCGAGAAGTTGCGGGACCAGGAAGTGCCGGCTTCAGCGGCAACCGCCCTT
>JANNSM010000136.1:0-2107 GCA_031402635.1 Bacteroidota bacterium
CCGGGGCGGAACGCGTTACCTGAAGACGCTTTATAATTTGTGGAAAGAAATCCCGGATTCTCTCAACCGGTACCAGTTTGCCCTTGCTTCTTACAACTGCGGGTATGCCCATATCCTGGATGCCCAGCGGCTTGCCGAAAAAAATGGCGCCGATCGGCTGACCTGGGTTGGCAACGTGGAAACCTACTTGCTAAACCTGACTTATCCTGAGTATTACAATGACGAAGTAGTGCGCTACGGTTTTGTCCGGGGTAATATTCCGGTCAATTATGTCCGCAATATTATGAGCCGGTATGCCCATTACCAGAACCTGATTCCGGATAAATAATGCCGGGAATCATTGATCCAGTAATTTTCGCATGGCCGTGACGATCGCGGCAGATGCTTCCGGATCAGGCAAATACTCACCCGGATAATCCGTTGGTGTTTTGTGTGCCGCAGCACTGTGAAACTCATTCAACCCTTCAATGGACAGTAGATCTCCGATCGTGTCCGGTCGTAGTGAACCTGCGGCCACAACCGTGATCCGGCCGGCGGCGCGATGGACAAACTGCATCAGCCCATCTTTGCCGGCGGCGCCTTGCCCACCGCCACTCAGGATGCGGTCAACCCTCAGTTCAACCAGAAGGTCCAGATCATCGAGCGGTTCTGGGCTGGCATCAAAGGCCCTGTGAAACGTAAAGTCCATGTCGCCGGCCGCTTCGCGGAGCCGGGAGATCGCGTCCCGATCCACCCGGTTTTTAAGCGTCAGCACACCGGCTGCTATGCCCTGCAATCCCGCTTTTCCGGCTACCTTGATGCTTCGCACCATGATGTCCAGCTCTTGCCTGCTGAAGATAAAATTTCCGGGTCTTGGTCTGACCATCATCACGATAGGCAGGGGTTGTTGTTGAGCAAATTCCAGCCAGGCCTGGTCAGGTGTTAACCCGCCGGCAGAAAGGGCGGCACACAATTCCACCCGGTCTGCGCCACCGGCTATTGCTGCGAAGAGGGATGCCGGTGTTGAAACGGCAATTTCCAAAATCCTCTTTCGCGAAGGGCGTTTAACCGGAATAAGGCCGGGGTTCTCCATGATGCATAGTTAACAATGCCTGTCCGTTATCAACAAAAGATAAAATGAGTTGCCTGCAGCCGTCTGCGCAACGGCATCCGATTATTTTTGACCTGGGATAACCGGTGTTGAATTTACAAGGCAAACGGGTTTAACCATAGATAATTTTATGAACGAAAAGAAGCGATGTGCCTGGGTCGGTCACCAGGAGTTGTTCATTCCCTACCACGACCTGGAATGGGGAAAACCCCTCCACAATGACCGCGGCCAGTTTGAAATGCTATCCCTTGAAGGCGCCCAGGCCGGGCTGACCTGGCTGTTAATTCTCAAAAAACGGGAGGAGTACCGGCGTGTGTTCCACCAGTTTGATCCGGTCAGGGTGGCCGCGATGACGGATCAGGAGTTGGAAAATATTTTGCTCGACCCAGGCATCATCAGAAACCGACTCAAGATTTTCAGCGTGCGAAAAAACGCTCAGGCCTTTGCGAAAGTGGTGGAAGAATTCGGGAGTTTTGACCGCTATATCTGGCAATTCACGGGGGGCAGACCGCTGATCAATGCCTGGACTCACTCCGGGCAAGTACCCGCGAAAACGGAACAAAGCGATGCCATGAGCAAGGACCTCAAAAAACGGGGTTTCTCTTTTGTTGGCAGCACGATTTGTTATGCGCACATGCAAGCTACCGGGATGGTCAATGACCACACCACTGATTGCTGGAAATACGCTGAACTGGCGGTTAAATAGCAGTTGGCTTCAAAAAAGGTGCCCGACTTCCGCATTCATCGGCAGAAAGCTGCGGCAACGGAACCTGGCGTAATTTTATCAGGCAGGAATTGGTTTTAGGGTTTTTAGGCCTCTTAACCGCTCGTCAGTTCTCCCGATATGGATGATTTTCGTTACCTCTACGACCGGATTAAGTCTGGCGAAGGGCAACGCCTGGATTTCAAGCAGCATGTTGCTTCACCGTCTAAAATTGCGAAAACGCTGGTTGCCTTTGCCAACAGCGACGGAGGAGTGTTGCTCATAGGTATTGATGACCAGGGCCAGATCACCGG
>JANNSM010000137.1:0-4414 GCA_031402635.1 Bacteroidota bacterium
CCATGCGCAGGGCGGTGGAAAAATCCTCTCCCCCGCAAGGAACAATCATGAATTCCTGAAAATCTATACGGTTGTCAGCATGGGAACCCCCGTTAAGAATATTCATCAAGGGAGTGGGAAGAACCGATGCGTTGACACCGCCAACGTAGCGGTAGAGCGGCTGCCCGGTTGCCTCTGCTCCTGCTTTGGCCACAGCAAGCGAAACCGCAAGCATAGCATTGGCACCAAGCCTGGATTTATTTTCGGTGCCGTCAAGTTCCAGCATGATCAGATCTATTTCTTTCTGATCAAGAACGCTCATTCCCTCGAGTTCCGGAAAAATAAGATCATTTACGTTATCTACAGCTTTTGTTACGCCTTTGCCGAGATAGAGATTATCAAACCCGTCGCGCAGTTCCACTGCTTCGTGTTTTCCTGTTGAAGCGCCGCTGGGAACTGCTGCTCTGCCCAGAAATCCTTCTTCGGTAATTACATCTACTTCTACGGTCGGGTTGCCACGGGAATCGAGAATCTGGCGGGCATGGATATCGGATATACTACTCATGGTTATTGTTTTGAACTACCCCGGAACTTTTTCCGCCTTCAACATGCTGACAAACTGATCAAACAAGTAGCGGCTGTCATGAGGTCCGGGTGAAGCTTCGGGGTGGTATTGTACAGAAAATGCAGGTCTGTCTTTTAAACGAATACCTTCAATGGTATCGTCGTTGAGATTGATATGGGTGATTTGAATGTTTGGGTTTGAACGAATGGCTTCTGAGCTTACACCGAAACCGTGGTTTTGTGTGGTGATTTCGCCGCGGTTGGTCTGGATGTTCAGCACCGGGTGATTGGCGCCGCGGTGGCCGTGGTGCATCTTGTAAGTTGGGACGTCACAAGCCAGAGCCAGGATCTGATGTCCAAGACAAATGCCGAAAAGCGGGAGACCATCGCTAAGCAGGGCGCGTGTAGTTTCAACGGCGTACGTCATTGCCGCCGGATCACCTGGGCCATTGGAAAGAAAATAACCGTCAGGCTGATAAGCCCGGATTTGGTCAATACCGCTCTTAGCCGGGAATACCCGCATTCCAATGCCCCGTTCAGCAAGTGAGTGCAGAATGTTTTTCTTGATTCCGAAATCCAGCACAGCTACCCGCAGATCCGCATCCTGATCGCCAAGATCGTACGGGGTTTTTGTGCTGACGAGACTTGCCAATTCTAACCCACCCATGGAGGGCGCATTGTTCAGCTCATGACGGAGTTGTTCCAAATCAATGGATTCCGATGAAATGATCGCATTCATGGCTCCTTTGCTGCGGATATGCCTGACCAGCGAACGAGTGTCAATATCGGAAATGCCAATCAGATTCTGGTTCAGGAGATATTCCTGGATAGAGGCATCCGCCATTTTGCGGGAGAACAGGTTGGTGAAATTGCGAACCACCAGCCCGTTAATTTTCACGCCGGACGACTCTGAATCAGCAGTGAGGGTGCCGTAATTGCCGATATGGACATTGGTCATGATCAATATCTGCCCGAAGTAAGACGGGTCCGTAAATACTTCCTGGTAGCCGGTCATGCCGGTGTTAAAACAAATCTCCCCCCAGGTCGTGCCAATGCGCCCGGCAGACTGGCCGCTGTAGTGCGTGCCATCTTCAAGCATTAGCACAGCCGGTACCTTTTCAAAGTATTTCATGGGTTGCTTCTCTTCTTCAACTAAGTCAAACTAGTTAGTCCGGGTTTGAAAAGCAGTGCAAAGGTAAAAGTCACCGCCCGAAGCCCCAAGTTAGAATTATGGGGGAGAGTGGGGCGTAAGAACATCGTGATCCCGTATCGCGATATCATTCCTATAATCTGAGTATATTTACAATAGGTTCAAGTGTTACCAGGTTCAATGATTATTGATGGGCTACTTCCAATTTAGCCCACCCGATACTGCTCATTAAATTCAATCGAAATGGATCTTTCGAATTTGCTTTATACGCTGTTGATCAATAGTGTGGCTATTCTAATCACGGCTTACCTGCTGAAGGGAGTACAGGTTAAAGACTTTTGGAGCGCTGTTATTGGTGCCATTGTTTTGGGGTTGATCAATTCTTTCATCCGTCCGGTCCTTCTTGTTTTAACTTTTCCTATCACAATCATCACACTTGGGCTCTTTGTGCTGGTGATCAATGCGCTGATGGTGATGCTTGCGGCTAAAATCCTTCCGGGTTTTAGCGTCAGGAATTTCTGGTGGGCTTTGATGTTCAGTATTATTCTATCGGTGGTCAATGCCCTTCTATTCTGGATATTTTAATAGCGGGCGCAGAAGTATAGCCCAATATTCAGACTTGAAGAAAAGACAATAAATCAGGACCGAAGTTTTGCAATCTTTTATCAGCGTGCAATCTCCAAATATTGCGAAGCCTGCTGCGAGTGGTCGTCGCTCTTCCACGTAAATAGGTAAAGCCCTGATGGCATATTGCCGACTTCCATTTTTAATTCCGAAGAAGAAACTCCCCGCAATACGATTCTACCCATTAAATCGAGCAGTTGCCAGGTATGGGATGGTTCTTCGTCAGAAGAGAACCGGATGAATACTTCATCGCGGGCTGGATTTGGTTGAATCTGCAAGCCGGACCCTAAGCCCATTCTCGCCGCTGGTATGACAATCGTCTGGCGTGCACTGAGGTTGCCACCGGCGGAAAAGAAGCAATTGGAACGCACAAACCATTCATATTTTAATCCGGGGACCAACAGCATTCCCGGAATGGTGAAGGTGGTTTTGGTTGTGATAAGAGAATCAAAAGTCGAAGTGCCTATCTGCCGGTAATACAAAAGATAATCCCGGACATTGGGCCGGGGTTTCCAGTACACTACCACGGAGTCTGGAAAGTAGGATGTTGAATTTAGGGAAGCAGGGGCTGGACACTCCACAAAAGTTGAAAGAATCATCGCTCTTGAATAAGCGCTAAAAGAAGTGTCCGCGCAGTACGCACGCACTTTCCAACTGTACAAAGAATTTGGGCTAACAAGCGATTCCGAAAAAATTGCAACCGTATCGGCAACCCGGTAAGCATAAGAAACAATCCTGTCCGCTGAGCTCAAGGAAACTTGATATCCGATGGCGCAAGAAACTGATTTCCAACGCAAATTCACCCAGGGACCTGAAAACTCGTGTTTCAAACCCTTGGGGGGAAAACAGGATTGGGCAGTTTCATCCGGTTCTACCAGCAGTTTGAGCTGATCTGCTGCCAGGGCGAACACCCGCTGCACGATACCGGATGGCCAGATCACGACCAGACTGTCCACGACCGGGTGCGGGCCAAGGCCAAAGTGAATGATTTTATCATTTTGCGCATAGCGATGCATACCTCCATCAGCGGCACGCATTTGCGCTTTTCCACCTGCGTAAAGAAACAGGCTGGCACCAATCCCATCGCGATTGCTCACGGTACCTTCCAGATCAAATTCTATCCAATGGTTAGAATTTCGGGTATTGTGGAATAATTCATAGGGTCCGGGCACCTCGTTGCCCGGGGCCCGGCCTTGCTCCACGAAAAGATCCAGAAATCCGTCGCGGTCAAAGTCAACGGTGCTTGCGGGACCAGCAGAACCTGTTGAAGTTCCCTGGGCGCCACCGCCGCCGGGCACTTCTACAAATCTGCCATCTCCCTGATTTTGCCACAGTTGATTGGGTTTGTTGCCGTCTCCAAGCCCCACCGAGAGGTACAGATCTACATCCATATCATTGTCGAAATCACCGGATACGGCGGTGACGGCTGCGCTGGGTGCTTCCAATCCAGAGCCCGCCGTAGCATTTTGATAACCCGATTCGGATCTGAGGAGCAATCGGCCGGGCAAGAGGTGAAAGACCGGGCTGAAGTGATAGGTAGCTAACAGTTCAACCTGCTTTTTAGTAAAAAGAGAGATCAGCCCCGTAAACTCCGTGGAGTTGCTGTTGCAGCGGATCACCCAAGTGCTGTCAGCAGGCTGATAGCCGATATGCAGCTTGATTTCACTTCCAGGCGAATAGGGTGCCAGCCCGTGGGTTAACGGGTCAGAAGACCTTAACAGAAAACCCTGCTCATCAGGCGGAATCCATCCGCTTGCACCAATGGCTATGCCACCCTCGGGAAACAGGAAAGGAATACCCAGAATAAAATACAGCGAATCGCTGTTTACGTGAATCCTAATCCCGTGGTCATTCAACATGGGCTGAAAAACGATCGAGAATTGATTTCGATAAGGATGAACCAAGTCCGGGATGGACACCGCCCTGCCCGAATCTGCCAATACGGGATAAATATCGCCACCGGGAAGCGGAGGCAGCGGACCGTCCATAACAGAAAAATAGAGTTTAGATGTTTCGCAGCGCTCATATTGATCGCAATAACTCACTTCGACCGAATCCAAACCCATAAAACCGGCATCTGGCTGGTTTTGGTGCTGG
>JANNSM010000138.1:0-4979 GCA_031402635.1 Bacteroidota bacterium
GGATTGAGCGGCGACCGCCATCCTGCGGAGAGCTTCCCGCTGATCACCGACCAACGGGGCGATGTTGCCGGCTGATTCCAGATAACGGTGGTCCACGAGCATGTTTCCGGTAATGAGCAACCCGGTTCCTCCTTCTGCCCAGCGCCGGTAAAGCGTCTCGTGCAACTCATTGGGTGCATAATCCCTTCCGCTGAGGCGCTCGGTCATGGCCGACTTGACCAGGCGGTTGGTCAGCACGGTACCGCATTTAAGTTGCAGTGGTTGCCTTAACAGATCTGCTTCGGATGGATTGACCCCGGCGCGCAGGTTACCGTGATCGGTGATTGACTCCATTGAACCTGCAGGTGATCCAATCGGTGAGCCGGATGAATCGCGCATCGGAAAATTAGGGGTTGTTGGTGCTGGAGTCATCCGGAAAAATAGTGATTAAGTAAAATTAATCTGGCCGTGTGCTGATCAGATCGCCGGGGCGGATTTTGTGCTTGCGGCAATAACCGGCAATGACCTCCACCACATAGCGGGCAGGTTTAACCGAGCGAATGGGTTCTTCTGAAAATGGAACCGTGTTTTCGGCAATATGGACGATTTGAAGGTTTTCGTTGACGAACAGGATATCGAGCGAAATTTTGGTGTCCTGCATCCAAAAAGATTGCATGCTCTGGCCTGGAAATACGAACAGCATCCCCTGACCCTCGTCCATTTTACTTCGGAATTTCAAACCCTGCGATTGTTCTAATGGTTCATCGGCCACTTCAATGGAAATGGTAGCCAGTGTTTGCATCCCCCCGGCCTCGCCGCCGGACCGGAGAAAATCCAGGCTGCCGTCGCGGCGGAATTCCGGTTCTTTTTTCCCAGATGCCCCTTCGCCCGCGCAAGCCGCCGCGCCGCAAATCAGGCAGAATGCGCCGAGCAAAATCGCGAGGGAGGAGCCCTTTATGCGCTTAGTGGAACAATGAAAATTGCCCTTGTTAATTAAGCGGTCAACCATGTTGGCAATAATAAGCAATCAAGGTTAACCCAAGCCTTTCGGTTTTGTTTGACCGTCAGAAACCAACCCCAAACAGTACCCCGTAGCGGGGATCCCCTTCGCCCCAGCCGGCTGCAAACTCCACCCGGCCAACTTTGAAGATGTGTTCAATGCCGACGGCGATTTCTCCATACCACCCTTGTTCCCGGGTTTGAAGAGCGTGCCCGCCGCATACCAGTTGCCAGCCAAGTTCACGGATACCCGGAATCCGGTTGAAGAGAAATCCGTTGAAGTGGTGCTCCCAATGCAATTCAACCCATGGCCGGGAAGTGCTGCGGGCGAAATACGGCAGAACGCTGAAATGCTCAATCCCGGGTCGGAGGATAATGGTCTGGTTGCCATTAAATTGGCGGTAATCCGGAAAGATGAGGCTGTCCGATTGCACAAACCCGCCTGCGCTGAAGCTGAATTCCGACTGGCCGACCAACCCGAGACTCAGCGGAAACTCGATGCCTCCGTCAAGCCGGGTAAAGGAAAATTCGGAGCCAAAAACCGGAAATGCTCCCTGATAGTGCAGCCGCAGTTTTGGCCATTTGGATTCCAACAAATAACGCCGGTCGGGCTCCG
The DNA here is from genome assembly GCA_031402635.1 of Bacteroidota bacterium. Lineage (GTDB taxonomy): Bacteria > Bacteroidota > Bacteroidia > Chitinophagales > BACL12 > WGOA01. The sequence goes on from JANNSM010000138.1 coordinate 1,595, forward strand.
AAGCGTAACGCTGCGCAATCTGGTAACGCAGGGTCAAATCCGCCCGGCTGATCCGGTTGGGTTCAAAGGACCAGCCGGGATTGTCGGGATCCAGCGGATCATTGCTGGTGTATTCGCGGTTGCCGGATTCAATCCAGGTCAGGTCGCTGGTATTGCGCAGTGAAACACGTTCGGCGAAATACAAGGTCAGTGAAGCCTGCATACCGTTGAAAATTTGCCGGGTTGCCCCGAATTCCGCGTATGTGGATTCGTAGAGTTTGAGGTAGTTGCGGGTGAGCAACAGGCTGTATGCTGTGTTGACCAGCGGTGAAAGTGCGGCGGGGTGATAATCGCTGATTTTCTTACCCCCGGCCAGGTCCAACCGCTGAAAATGGAGGGGATCATTGGCCCACTGAATGCGTGCGTCTGCCTGCAAATGACCGTTGCCGGTTCCGTAACGCAGATTGCCGTTCAGCCGCCATTCGCGGTTTCGCTCCATCTCGCGGCTCCAACCGCCGCTTAGCCCAACGAACCAGCCCTCAACGGTCGTAAATCCGATGGAATTCAGCGGGCTTTCCAGAAACCAGTCGGATTTTTGAAAGCTGTTTTCGTGGCTGTAGCCCAACAGGGCATCCATGAACTGAAAGGTATTGGCCACCCGATCCAGGCTGTCTAAATATTCAGGGCTTTTTCGTCTTACAGCAAGGCTGTCTTTTTCCTGGTAGTCGGCAATCTCCGGACTGCTGAGCGGCACCGGGCGGGTTGCCGTCCAGAAAAGGCTGTCCTTTTCGTTAGCTCCTTCGCGCACAGCGAGCACTTCAGGGCCAAAGAATCCTTTCGAAAATTGCGGATCCAGGTCGTATTGGGAATAGAACGAAAGAAAATATCCGTTGCCCCGGATACCCAGCAGCCCAAAACGGAAACGAAACTGCCTGGAAACGGGCATCCATCGCTCGTCATCTACCGGGGCATAACTCATTTTTATCTCCAGTGAATCAACGAACTCGATGCCGGCATCGCGGATCAACAAAAGATCGGTTCCGAAGATTCGCCAACTGTCTTCAACAATGTAGATATACCCGCGAAAAACAGGGTCGTGTGGTCGTCGGGGAACGACCTCAATTTTATTGATCAGTTCTCCGTCTTCATAGTAACTGCCTACCAGAACAAAGCGGTAGAAGAAAAATGCATCGTCGGATAGTGGCGAAACAAAATGCCGCTCCGACAGACCGGAGATATCCATCCGGGGCTCATAAAAACTGATTTCCATCGGTCCGGCTTCATTCCAGCTAAAGCCTTGATCGTTTCCGCTGACTTTGCTGGCCACCATGTCTTCGCGGAGCAGGGCTGAAGGTGTTCCGCCATCCTGTACATGCAGCCTGGAAAGGGATTCGGAGAGATAGACAATTCCCGTATTGTTCGAATCCAGCAGATCGCCGGCATCAATGCGGATGCCCAAAATTTTCTCCGGTGCTTCATCAATTTGCTGCAGCCCTTTGATGTACACATCGGTGGAAAAGGAGGTGGTTTCGCGCCGGTACAGTTCCCGGTTGGCGATCGCTTTTCTCATGATGGCCATCGCGGGATCTTCACCTCCGCTGATGACCACTTCCTGCATGGTCAGGCTCTCCGGGTTCAGCAAAAAATTCAGCTCCAGGTCTGCTGCTGCCACGGTAATGGTTTGCCGCAGCGTGGAGTAACCCAGATAGCGCGCGACGACCGTGTACGTGCCCGGTTCCAGGTCGAGCCGGTAATATCCGTCCAGGTTGGTTGCACAGCCACGGGTGTCCCCATCAATGAAAACATTGGCAAAAGGAAGGGGAAGGCCTGAGGTTTCGGTAACCCGACCATAGATTCCGGTTGCGCCGGCCAACATGGAGTTTGTCAGCCAGAAAAGAAGCAACAGGAAAATGGGCGATCGGAGTTTCACAGACACCCTGCGAAACAACCATTCCCCGGCTTAACGGGCAACATGGGTTCGGGGGAAAGCGTCAACCGCGTGTTTTTTTACTCTGGAAGCAGGAATCCGTTGATTGCAGCGCGGAATCCAAGCACGGCGTTGTGCTTGTCTCGGTTGATCCATTCCAGACTGGTTACGCGGGCCGGATTCAGTCCAAGACTGCCGCGAACGCCAAGGCTCACGAACATCCGGTTTTGCAGGGGGATGTCGTAATCCATTCCAAGAAGAACGGCCAGGTCGTGTTGTTGCAGATTGCGCTCCGGGCTGACCGGTTTATCCTCTACGCGCAGCCTTGAATTTCGGAGTATTCCGTATTGCAGCCCCCCGATGTAACTCCAGGATGCACGGTCCGGTGAAGCCTGGGCGTTTTGTCCCGCCCGGATTCTGACGGTAAGCGGGATCTGGGTATAGTGCAAAAGCAGGGTTTTGGTTACCGGCACTTCCTCCTTGCGCGAGGTTACAGTACTTCCGTACCGGGAACCCTGCCGCGAGTCCACCACCAGTCCTGTTTCAAGGGTAAGCCGGTTTTTGATCAGGTAACCCGCGGAAATACCAAATGCCTGCCCGATGTTCAGCATGGGGTTAAGATTCTCATCGGGAATGTTGCCTCCGCGGCTCAGCAGACCGGTCCATTGGATGTTGGCGTGCAGGCCGGCGTAGAAACGGGAAGCCATCCGGGATTTGCCGGCGTCTTGTGCGGGATCCGGCCGCCGGGAAGACCAGGAAGAAGGCAGTGCGGGGCGGGGGGGCAGGTTTTGGGTCAGCGGCAGGGCTGCAATCACTTCCGTTTCTGCCTGAACAAATTCCGGAAACTGAGGAATTCCGTTTTCTGCAGCGGTCAAACCGGTTGGTGCGGTAACGGCCGGATATTCGGTGACATCAGGCTCACCGGCAACGGTTTCGGAGGCTGAAATAGCTATAAAGCCAAGGTCCGATGAGGAGATTTTTGGAGGGATTTGGCCAGAATCAGAAACTCGGGTTTCGGCTGATGTTTTTGCCAGAGGCAGGGTCTGGAAAGCGATTGGTTGACCAAAAGGCGCCTGAACGAATGAGGCTGAAGGTGCATCTGCTGCCAGATCCGGCTCAGCGATTGCTTCAGTTATTGAACCCGCCGCCGGGGATGGTTTAGAGTAAGTGTTTAGTTTAAGGTAATTAATTCCTTGAAAATCACTGTTTAATCCAATTTTATTGGGCATCAAAAATAAACTGCCCATAACCAGACTCAGCGATAGGATGGCGCGGCGTGCAGGTGCGGAAATCCCGGAAAATGGTGCCGTTCGCAAGACGCTTCCTGCGTTTTGCCCGCTCAGTGAACCGTCCAATTGATCGGCAAGGCGATCCCACGCCATAGGTGGCGGGGTTGTTTGGTGACGGCGAAGCCGCTGCCGGAACAATTCGTCTATGGGGTTCAAATCAGGCTCCACTGACTTTCTTGAGCAATCTGGT
>JANNSM010000139.1:0-2402 GCA_031402635.1 Bacteroidota bacterium
CAGAATTAAATAGCGGCTATCGGGAAACGGGCAAAGTTGGCTGAGCATCGAAGTCTTGAAAAATAGCAAGCAGGGCGAGGTCTGACCTACAAACCCAAGACCAAACCCAGCCCCGCCATGAGCACTAACATAGTTAATAGAACGAGACCGACCTAACATGCTCCGCTGGTGTCCCCATAAGGCTGACTGGAGACGATACTCAGAACGGGTCATTTTCCGAGCCTCTCAATATGAAACAAAACCGCCGCTGTTATTACTTAATTCAACCCATCCGTAACGACCATGCCAAGGCGGTTGATCTAAAAACTTAATTTTCACCCAGTGATCCTTTTTTTCAAAGACAACTAATTTTGATGTTCCCTGCTCGTACTTTCGCTGATCTTCTAGGGAACTTGAACTGTGTTTACCAGGGGTTGTTTCAGCCAAAATTTGCATCATTGCCCCGGAAGCATCGATGGCTACTAATTTTTCTGACTTAGGAGAAGGCGAAGTGAAAACATCAAATTTTTTAGGCCGACTTGCACTGGACTGCTCGTCATACCAAATCTCCCCTTGCCGCCCGCCAATAACAACCGGCTTTGGGGTCCCGACTCGGGTGACATTGTACTTATCAGCCAATGGCAATTGTATATACCCGAGGGCTTTCTCTTCCGCAGAAAGAGCCGTGGGAATAAATATCAGTATAAATAAAAGTGTCTTGAATTTCACGAAATTGCTCTTATTCATCGAAGGCCATTGTCACCGGAAGTGCCCTATTCACCTACCGTCGGACTCCCCATTTCCACCACTTCCAGGTCGCTGCCGCTGACCCCGCGAAACGTATGCAGAACGTCATCATTCCAATTTTTATTGGGCGCACCGGCAATAAACCAGTCAGAGCTCTTTCCGGGTGCCCACTGATTTATCTGAAAGCAATCGTAAAAGAAGCAAACGTTCCGGACGCCCTGCTCGTGGTGCCGCCCAAGAAATACAACCCACGGCCATGGCCCCCAAAGCAAGCGACCCCGGCGAGACACTTCCGACGATCGTCGGAAAAAAAGAAACAAGTAGCATGATAAGCGACCCGCCGAGAGTGATTAGTCGAGTGCCCCGCCAACATTGCTGCTGTCGCTGCAGCTTATTCAACATGGCGATTTCCTCGTCAGATAGATCCATCATTGGTATTAACTATTACAGTGCGTCGCGAGTAGTATTCAAACATTATCGCCGACAACCGTACCACAGTCTGTCCAGCCTACTCCAGGGTAGTTCTCTTTGAAAGTAGTGGGCTCCAATTTTATCTTATTATATTTCGATCAGGGCTCTAGCGACGCGAATTCCTTTCCGTTCGTTTGCTATCTGGCCGGGCCATTTCTCTTTTTAATCGATCGGCAAGAAACATCTTCATTAACGATTGATACGGCACATCCTGTTTATTGGCTAAGGCTTTAAGGGCCTCTAATAAAGATGAGGGCAACCGTAATGAAATTGTTTTTGTGGACGGCTTTAAGTTTGGGAAAATACCAATTCCGCCCTGCGTCCAGTCGACATATTCGCTTGAGTCATGTGAAGCCCAGAAGTCCTGTTCCTCAGTTTCCGATGAAAATTTAGGTATTCTTTTACGCGCCATAAATATTTCGCTCCTTGCGGTTCATATCACGTGCCGAAATCACTCTAATTTTGCGACCGCGCATTGTGAACACAACAAATAAATAACGGTCAGTCTCAGTCCGTCCTAGAGCGTAAAAACGCTCCTCCGTATGCGAATGTTTCGCGTCCAAGGTCACCACCAGTGGCTGATTGAAAAAAACCTCTTCGCACTCAAGTGGAGATACTCCGTGCTTTAACCAATTTTTCTCTAGATTTCCCGAGTCCCAGTTAAACCCGTCGGCCGCTAAAAGTTTCTTTGGAAGCACTAAGTCAGTATATTATAGTTATATACACCAGTCAATGCCTAAGATTTTGCGCATAAAGTGCTTTTAGCCGTAAAAAAGAGAAAGATTGCCGCTTCGGGGCATAACTAGAAGCGCGTCAGTCGCCTACTATCACACTCCCCATTTCCACCACTTCCAGGTCGCTGCCGCTGACTCCGCGAAGGGTATGCAGATCGTCATCATTCCAATTAGCGTTTGGTGCGCCGGTAATAAACCAGTCAGATCCATTATCTGCCAGAAACATTCCATATTTCTTAAGTGCGCGTAAAATCACCTGAACGCTAGATGGAAAGCCGGAAATATCAAAAGAGGCTTTTAGGCGGACGCGCATTCCCATCGGTGGCAAACTATCCGAAGTGTTGGAACTGGCGTAGTGCCGCGCTGGCGAAACATAGGCGCGGCGTGTGTGATTGACGGTGAAACGTAGTGCATGAGTTATTTCACCACGCTCAATTACCTCATCGTAGCGCACTAGCCCCGGAAAAATTG
>JANNSM010000140.1:0-9456 GCA_031402635.1 Bacteroidota bacterium
CCGTGAACATTGATGTAGTCAATATCATTAACCGTTAATCCGGCATCGCGAAGCACTCCGGACATGACGTTCCGCGCTCCGAGACCTTCGGGATGCGGTGCGGTCATATGGTGGGCATCGGCGGACATGCCGCCTCCGGCAACTTCGGCATAAATTTTTGCACCCCGTCGAATCGCGTGATCGAGATCTTCGAGAATCAGCGCACCCGCCCCTTCGCCCAAAACAAATCCTTCCCGGTCCAGATCGAAGGGCCTCGATGCTGTTTCCGGAGAGTCGTTTCGCTCCGAAAGCGCTTTCATGGCGTTGAAACCGCCGATCCCCGAAGCCGTAACCGCTGCCTCTGATCCTCCGGTGACAATGACGGATGCCATGCCGAGCCGGATGTAATTGAACGCGTCAATGATGGCGTTGGTGGATGAGGCACAAGCAGAAACCGTAGAGAAATTCATACCCCGGTAGCCGTGCCGCATGGAGATATGACCTGCAGAAATATCAATGATCATTTTGGGAATGAAGAACGGATTGAACTTGGGAATCCCGTCCTCACGGCGGGCGAAACCGCCGATTTCTTCCTCAAAAGTCAACAGCCCTCCGATGCCCGCACCCCATATGACCCCCACGCGATCGCGATCAAGTTCGGTGTAATCAGGCAAGCCGGCATCCGCTATCGCTTCGTCTGCTGCAACCAGGGCAAAATGAACAAATGGATCCATCCGTCTGGCCTCTTTGCGATCCAGGAAGTCCTGAACGTCAAAATTCTTGACTTCGCAAGCAAAACGAGTACGGAAATTCGCAGGATCGAAATGCGTAATAGGTGCCGCTCCGCTTTTTCCAGCGAGCAGTGAATCCCAATAAGCATGACTCGTGTTACCCACCGGAGTCAAAGCCCCGATGCCGGTCACGACAACTCGTTTTAGCTCCATTACCGACAGCGGCGGTTGAGCGGAATTTACTTGACGTGCTCTTCCAGGTAGGAGATGGCTTCGCCTACGTTGGTGATGTTCTCAGCCTGTTCGTCCGGGATGGAGATGTTAAACTCCTTCTCGAATTCCATGATGAGCTCAACGGTATCCAGAGAATCTGCTCCCAGGTCGTTGGTGAAACTGGCTTCGGGGTTGACTTCGGATTCGTCAACGCCAAGCTTGTCAATGATGATTTTTTTTACGCGCTCCGCGATGTCGGACATAGCGAATAATTTAAGGGCTGAAAAAATGAATGGGGCAAAGAAAAGCATTTCCACCCGATTAGGGAATTTAAGTGCTTAAAATTGTCCACAAAGTGAAATCTACGCTGCTGATAGTCAATAACTTGCAATAAGTGATCAGATTGCCCTTTAAGTTTTGTCATTCGGCAGCCCATCTCAAGGCTTCGTAAATTTGGCCAAGGTGCCGGAGAAACCGCGAAAAAATACGTTGAAGTCCGCCCGGGAAACTGATTTTTTCCTCGGTGGAATTGCCTCGCCTCTAAGGGATTATCGCATGGCCTGGCTATTGGATAAGCACCTGTCCATTCCGCTTTGCCGAATTCAGGACATCGAGTTGTCTGCCGGACACCTACCGGAAAATGACGGGTTTTCCCGCTTCAAAGCCATTGATGATCTGGACAAAGCCACGTTTTACCTAATTTCGAATCGATTTAACGGAAAGTTGTTGCTATCGCGGCAGAGAAACGCCGACTTTATTTTACTCGTATACGGTTCCTGGTATGCCGACAAGTTCCCAGACCTCCTCGCTTCTATCCGACCCCTCCCAGATATTCAGACTGTTTTCCCCATTGGGCTGCAGACCGTAAATCAGCAGCTAAATCTTCTTTTTGAATGAACCTGACCACCAACCGGACTAAAATCATCGCCACAGTAGGTCCGGCTATTGAAAGCCGTGAAATGATCGCTGCGCTGATCCAGGCCGGTGTGAACATTTTTCGCCTCAACCTCTCCCACGGGGACGAAGAGAAACACAAAGCTGTAATTGAGCTGGTGCAATCGGTCAACGATGAACTCGGCACAACAGCAGGACTGCTTGCCGATCTTCAGGGACCAAAAATTCGAACGGGAATGGTCCCGGGCGGGAAAGTGATGTTGCCTGAAGATCACGAGCTGATCCTGACCACCGGTGAAGCTGAGTGCACTGCAGATCTCGTTTCGATCTCCTATGACCAATTTGCCCGCGATGTAGCCGAAGGCGACCACGTGCTGATTGACGACGGCAAGATTGAATTGAAGGTGATCGAGAAAATTGACGACACCAAAGTCCGGGCCCGGGTGATTTACGGCGGATTGCTTTCGAGTCGAAAGGGTGTCAACATGCCGCACACCCGCATCTCCGAGCCCAGTCTGACCGAAAGCGACAAGAAAAATCTGCGTTGGGTGCTGGATTGTGATATCCAGTGGATAGCGCTCAGTTTTGTCCGCAAGGCCGATGACCTGCGCGAGTTGAGGGGAATCATCAACTACCACAACAAAGACGTGCGCATCATCGCCAAGATTGAGCGCCCGGAAGCTCTGGAGGAAATTGACGGAATTATTGAAGCCAGTGATGGCATTATGGTTGCCCGCGGCGATCTGGGAGTGGAACTGCCCATGGAGCGCATTCCCATGATCCAGAAGCACCTCACCAGAAAATGCATGGTGGCAGCCAAACCTGTTGTGATCGCCACGCAGATGATGGAAAGTATGATCAACCATTTTAGACCGACGAGGGCCGAAGCCACCGACGTGGCTAATGCGGTCTTTGACGGAGCAGATGCCGTTATGCTTTCCGCGGAAACGTCTGTGGGAAGTTATCCGGTAAAGGTGGTTGAGGCTATGCGGGACATTATCAGCGAGGTTGAAAAAGAACCGGCAATCTACAACCGGGAAATCAAGCCCGACAAAGATTCGCCGTCTTACCTCAGCGATGCGATTTGCTACAATGCCGCCAACATCGCTATGCATGTAAACGGCCGGGCAATTCTGGGCATGACCCGCTCGGGCTACACGGCATTCCAACTGGCCTGCCAGCGTCCGGGGGCAGCCATTTACATCTTCACCGACAGCCTGCAGCTCATCAAGACTTTGAGCCTGGTCTGGGGTGTGCGCGCATTTTACTACAACCGCTTCGAGAGCACGGATAAAACCATCTCGGAGGTCCAGGAAATTCTCAAGGAAAAAGGACTCATCATCCGCGGTGACATTGTGCTGAACACCGGTTCAATGCCTCTCGGCGCCCGCAGCAAAACCAATATGTTAAAAATCAGCGTCGTCCGCTGATCCCAAACGATCACCATGTCTATCAATGTCTCTTTGCTTGCAGAAATCTGCGAAGTGGCCGGGGTACCCGGCTTTGAACAGCGAATCCGTGAAATTGTGCTCCGCGAAGTCACCCCGTTGGTGGACTCCGTGGAAATGGACAACCTTGGCAATGTTATTGCACTGAAAAAAGGGACCCCAGGCGGAAAAAAGGTCATGGCTGCCGCCCATATGGACGAAATCGGATTTATGGTTTCCCATATTCAGGAAAATGGTTTCCTCCATTTTGTTCCGCTCGGAGGATTCGACCCAAAAACCCTGACGGCACAGCGGGTCATTGTTCACGGCCGTGAAGATCTGATTGGCGTTATGGGCTCCAAACCGATTCACCTGATGACTGCCGATGAACGCAACAAACCGCTCCAACTGGAGGACTACTTCATTGACCTCGGGTTGCCTTTTGAGCAGGTCAGCAAACTGATCAGTATCGGCGATCCGGTGAGCCGCGAGCGAAAGCTCATTGAAATGGGTGAATGCGTCAACGTCAAATCGCTGGACAACCGGGTATCTGTTTTTATTTTGATCGAAGTGCTGCGCGAACTGAAAAAAACGCCCTACGATTTCTACGCCGTTTTTACAGTGCAGGAAGAAGTCGGGATACGCGGCGCTTATGTATCCGCACACAGTATCAACCCGGATTTTGGTTTTGGTCTGGACACTACCATTGCTTTTGACACGCCCGGCGCCCGTCCGGAGGAAACGGTAACCAAGCTCGGGAAAGGTGTTGCCATAAAAATCATGGATGCTTCGGTCATCTGCGATTACCGCATGGTACGGTACATGAAAAAAGTTGCCGACGATCACCAAATTACCTGGCAACCGGAGGTACTTCCCAAGGGCGGCACCGACACCGCTGGAATACAGCGTATGGCTACCCGGGGAGCCATCTCGGGCGCAGTATCTATTCCCACCCGCCATATTCATTCTGTAATTGAGATGTGCGCCAAATCCGATATCCGCGGCGCTATTGATCTGTTGAAGTACAGTGTGGGAGAACTGGACCGGGGAGACTGGAATTTTTAAAGGAATTCCCCTTCCGCCGGCATCGTTGTGCTTCTATCTTTGAAGCATGTGGAAAGAAGCCGATAACCGCCTGCACCGGAGATTTATATTCCGGGATTTCAGCGAAGCCTTTGCGTTCATGGCCCGGGTCGCCCTGCTGGCCGAGCGTCATAATCACCATCCGTACTGGACCAACGTCTGGAATCAGGTTGACATTTATCTGAACACCCACGATGCGGGTAATACGGTTACCGAAAAGGACCGAAAGCTGGCAGCGGCAATTGACGAGCTTCTCCCGATTGACCAAACCTAAACGGAGACGTACACAGTTCCATGAGCGAAAAAGAAGGCAGCGGAACCCTGCTGCAAAGCCTGGGCGAATTGCTGGCCGGTGAAGGCCCGCCGGACCCTGTCGTTCGTGTTGAAGCCTTGCGCGGCGTCATCGAATACCTGGACCGAAAATATTACCTCGATGCCGAGCAGGTCATTCCCGATGCGGACTACGATCACCTCTTCAGAGAATTGCGGCGGCTGGAAATAGAAAACCCGGAACTCCTCACACCGGATTCACCAACACAGCGGGTTGCACGGGGCCTGAGCGAAGGATTTTCGACCGTCACCCACGCCACAGCGATGCTGTCGCTGGAGAACTCTTACAATGCCGCAGACCTGCACGAGTGGGATCGCCGGGTCAAAAATTTTACCGGCGCAGAACTGCCGGAGTACAGTGTAGAGCCCAAGTTTGACGGATCCAGTATTTCGCTTCAGTACCGGGACGGCGTGCTGATCAGGGGAGCTACCCGCGGCGACGGTGTCCAGGGTGAAGACATCACCAACAACGTGAAAGTTATTCGAAGCGTTCCTCTCCGGGCCGGATTCGAAGAACTCGGCGTACATCTCGCGGAAGTCAGGGGCGAAGTGGTCATCGCCAAAGATGTTTTCCGGTTAATGAATGAAGCCCGTGAAGCCGAAGGGTTGCCCCGTTTTCAAAACCCCCGCAATACGGCCGCCGGAGGCCTGCGGATGAAAGATCCGGGGGAAGTGGCGCAGCGCGGCATGGAAACGTTTGTATTTCATCTCGGTTTTGCCACAGACCGCAGCGGCGAAGACCTGCTTTCCGGCACAACTCCCGGCTTCAGCACCCATTCCGGAAATCTTGCCCACCTGGAAAAACTCGGCTTCCGGGTTCCGGGTGAAGCGATGAAGGTGGTTCGTGGAATTGAAGAAGTGCAGCGTTTTATTGAAACATGGGAAAAGCGGCGTGATGAATATGCCTTTGAAATTGACGGCATGGTCATTAAAGTCAACGATCTTGGCCTTCAGCGGCGCTGCGGGTCAACAGCACACCATCCGCGTTGGGCTATAGCCTACAAATTCAAAGCAAAACAGGCCACCAGCCGGCTGCTGAACGTTGAATTTCAGATCGGTCGCACGGGCGCGATTACGCCGGTGGCAAAACTGGAACCGGTCTCGCTGGCCGGCGTAACCATAAGTTCTGTTTCGTTGCACAACCAGGATCAGATTGCAGAAAAAGACATCCGGATCGGAGACCTGGTGAGGGTGGAAAGAGCCGGTGATGTAATTCCCTACATCGCCGGGGTGGTGGCTGAAGCGCGAAACGGCAGCGAGAAGGAGATCGTTTTTCCCCCGTTATGCCCTTCTTGCCAGAGCGAATTGGTTCGTGCCGAAGGCGAAGTGGCGGTGCGCTGCGTCAACGCCGACTGCCCCGCACAAGCCGAAGAACGGTTGATTCACTATGTTTCGAAAGACGCGATGGACGTTGACGGGCTGGGTAAAGACATCGTGCGGCGGTTCTACCAGGAAGGTCTGTTGCGCGCAATCCCGGAATTGTACCGGCTTGACTTTGACCGCATTCTTGCGCTTGACGGCTGGGGCGAAAAAGCGGTCGCCAACCTTCAGCGCGGGGTGGAGACTTCGAAAAACCAACCTCTCTTCCGGTTGATCAACGCCCTGGGAATACGCCACGTTGGCGTGACCACAGCCAAAGCGCTGGCCCGCCGGATTGACGACCTCGTGCAACTGGCCTCCATGAGCCGGGAAGACCTGATGGAAGTAGAAGACATCGGACCCGTGGTTGCTGGCAGTATCACGGAATTTTTCGCCAATCCGGCCAATCAAAACCTGATTGGAGAGTTGCGGGAACTCGGCGTAAACACGCGCACGCTGGCTTCAGAAAAACCGGGCGAAGGGGTGTTGTCCGGCAAGACCTACCTGTTTACCGGAACACTGCTACGCTTGTCAAGGGACCAGGCAAAAGTGCTCGTGGAGCGCCATGGTGGCCGCAACCTCAGCGGCATTTCCAGCAACCTTGACGTTCTGGTCGTGGGCGAAAAAGCCGGATCAAAGCTCAAAAAAGCCCGCGAAATCGGGACGATCCGGATTATGACCGAAGATGAATTTCTGCAGCTCACCGGCGAAACCGCAACCGGTTAACCGATAGATGCAACGGCTGGCAGTGGAAATACCCTAAATTCGACCCTATGCAAGATGAGCCGAAACGTGAACCCGGGGTGAATTCACCCGGTGTAAAAAAAAGTCAGGAGCAGCCGGATCAGGGGCTGCCGGAGGATATTGTCCGCAGAATTCATATTCTGGAGGAAAAATATGCGGTCATGGGCCAGGATATGCGCTCCTATCTGGACGGCCTGATTCACTCGGATTACCTGACCTATTGGGATTATATCCACCTGGACGTATTGCTGAGTCTGCAGCACCCGCGAACCATACTTGCAGATGAAAAAATTTTCATCCTCTACCATCAGATAACGGAACTGTATTTCAAACTCATCCTGAATGAGATTGAACAGATCGCCTTCGCTCCCGCACCAACAGTTGCCAATTTTAAACTCCGCCTGGGCCGCGTGATCAATTACTTCCGGCACCTGACCGGATCGTTCAGCATCATGATTGACGGCATGGAAAAGGAGCAGTTCCTCCAATTCCGCATGGCGCTGTTGCCGGCATCCGGCTTTCAGTCGGCCCAGTACCGGATGATTGAGCTGACCAGCACCAACACCCACAATCTTGTGGCCTGGTCGGAGCGCGAGGCGCTCAAAGACGTGCGAAATCCGCAGGTTCTCCTGGACAACCTCTACTGGCAACTCGGGGGCCGCGAATTGTCAACGGGCAGAAAAACGCTCACGCTGCGGCAGTTTCTGATCAAATACAGCAAAGTTTTTCTGGAATTGATGGAGCGCTACACCGACGCCAACCTGCTGGCATCATTCCATAAGATTCCCGAGCCGGAACGCGATGGGGAACTCACCAGGCTGATGCGTGATTATGACCACCTGGCCAATGTGGAATGGCCGCTGGTACACCTGAAATCCGCAGCGCGATATCTTGACCGGCATCCGGATGTCATCGCCGCAACGGGAGGCACCAACTGGCAGAAATACCTTCCCCCGAAAAATCAGCAACTCGTTTTTTTTCCTGAACTCTGGACCAACGATGAAATCCGTGACTGGGGTGTAAACAGCAGCGCTGCCGGCGAAAGGCACGATTGAAGATCTGCGGCCCGTGGTTAAGATCCGGGCCCAGCCACCGGCCGAGCACCCAGCCACCGGCTCAGCTCCCAGCCACCGGCCTAGCACCCAGCCACCGGCTCAGCCCCGCGGCCCCAGCTCAGCCCCCAACCTTTCCCAGGTAGGCAATGCATTTCACTTCGATGGCGATTGGCGTGGGCAGACTGCTGATTTCCACCGTGGTCCGGCAAGGCTGGTGATCTTTGAAATACTCAGCGTAAATCCGGTTGTAGGTATGAAAATCGCGTTTCATGTCCGTGAGAAAAACGGTGATGTCCACCAGGTTTTCCCATCGGGCATTGGACGCTTTGAGCACGGCTTTCACGTTGTTAAAAACAGAATGGCACTGGGCTTCAAAATCAAAAGCCTGAAAATTGCCGCTGGCATCAATCACCAGTCCCGGAATGGAATAGCCGTCAACGCTTCGCGGCCCGATTCCGGAGAGAAAAAGAAAATCCCCCACCCGGCGGGAATGCGGATACAACCCTACCGGTGCGGGAGCATCATTTGCATTAAAACTGGTCATGGCTTAAAAAATTGAATTCGGGGAAAAGCGAAAAACTTTTTACCCGGCTGCATTTAAAATTTCAGGCAAACATTTTTTGGTTCGGAGAAAAATCGCATGGCTTCCCAGCCGCCCTCCCGCCCAACGCCGGAATCTTTGACTCCGCCAAAAGGAGTTCTGAGATCGCGGTGCAACCAGCAATTGATCCATACGATACCAGCCTGCAACTGCTCGGCCACGCGATGAGCCCGGTTAAGATCGCGGGTCCAGACCGTGGATGACAACCCGTAATTTGTGGAATTGGCCATTGCCAACACTTCTTCTTCGGAATCAAACGGCGTGAGCGTAACCACAGGTCCAAAAATTTCCTCGCGGTTGGTGCGGCAGTCCGGCGGCAATCCTTCGATAATCGTTGGCTTAATGAACCACCCGCCCGCACAGCGTCCCTCGGGGTGAAATGCCTCTCCACCCGTCAGCACTTTTCCGCCTTCTTCTCGGGCCAACCCGATACATCGCATCACTTTGTCAAAATGAGCCTGTGAAACCACCGCCCCCTGCTCCGTCCCCGGCAACATCGGATCGCCCTGAACGAGCGCATTGACAAGCTCGCAGAAATCATCCCGGAACCTGCTGTAGATTGATCGTTCCAGATAAATTCTCGACCCGCAAAGGCATATCTGACCTTGGTTTGCAAAACTGGAACGAACGGTAGTTTTCAGCGTTTCTTCATAATCGCAATCAGCAAAAATCAGGTTGGGATTTTTTCCCCCGAGTTCAAGGCTCAATTTTTTAAACGCAGGTGCTGCAACCCTTGCTATCTCCTGGCCGGTGCGCGTGCCACCAGTAAAACTTATTGCCTTGACTCGCGGGTGAGCCACCAGCGCTGCGCCTACTTTGGGACCCAGGCCATGAACAATGTTCAAAACCCCCGGGGGCAATCCCGCTTCGTGGGCAATGCCGGCCAGCAACCAGGCCGTAGCGGGGGTAATCTCCGATGGTTTTGCAACCACACAATTGCCCGCTGCCAGAGCCGGAGCAATTTTCCACGTAAACAAATACAGAGGCAGGTTCCAGGGCGAAATACACCCCACCACGCCCAATGGCTGGCGAAGCGTGTA
>JANNSM010000141.1:0-7459 GCA_031402635.1 Bacteroidota bacterium
CGTTGCAGCACACCGAGCAGCACGCGAACGTCTTCAAAATGCAAGCCGGTGGTGGGCTCGTCCAGAATATAAAATGTGCTTCCGGTGTCGCGCTTTGAAAGTTCGGCGGCGAGCTTAACCCGCTGTGCCTCGCCACCGGAAAGCGTGGTGGAGGACTGCCCGATATGGATATAACCCAGCCCCACATCCTGGAGGGTTTTGAGTTTGCGGAAAATTTTGGGAATGGCTTCAAAGAATTCCACGCCGTCATCAACGGTCATGTCCAGCACATCGGCGATGGACTTTCCCTTGAACAGCACTTCAAGGGTTTCGCGCTGATAGCGTTTGCCCTGGCACTGATCGCAGACCACGTAAACGTCCGGAAGAAAATTCATTTCAATCGTCTGAACGCCGGCCCCTTCGCACTTTTCACAGCGCCCGGCCTTGACGTTGAACGAGAAGCGGCCGGGTTTGTAGCCGCGAATTTTGGCCTCGGGCATCTGGGCAAACAGATCGCGGATCTCGCCGAAAACACCGATGTACGTTGCCGGGTTTGAACGCGGGGTCCGCCCGATGGGCGACTGGTCAATTTCAATGACTTTGTCGAGGTGTTGCAGGCCGCTGATGCTTTTGTGGGGCAATACCGGTCTGGACGTTTTGTAAACGCAGTTGTGCAGCAGCGGATACAAGGTCTCGTTGATCAGCGTGGACTTACCACTGCCGCTTACGCCGGTTACCCCGATGAAGACGCCCAGGGGAAACCGCGCTTCGACCTTTTTTAAATTGTTGCCCGACGCCCCTTTGAGCACGAGCGCCTTGCCATTGCCGGATCGGCGGGTGGCCGGAACTTCGATGCCCATTTTGCCGGAGAGGTATTGTGCCGTCAGCGAGCCCTGACGGATAAACGATTTTGGGTCACCTTGTGCCACGAGATTTCCGCCGTGAACGCCGGCACCGGGACCCAGGTCCACGATATGATCGGCGGCCAGCATGATGTCGCGGTCATGTTCAACTACCAGCACGGTGTTATCGCCGGAAGCGAGTTCCCGCAGTGCCTTGATCAGGCGTTGGTTGTCGCGCTGGTGCAGGCCGATAGACGGCTCATCCAGAACATAAGTTATTCCCGTAAGTTTTGCTCCGATTTGCGTGGCGAGCCGGATACGCTGGCTTTCGCCGCCGGAAAGGGAGCGGGAAGGGCGGTCAAGGCTGAGGTAGTCCAGCCCGACATCGAGCAGGAAGCCCACCCGATCGCGGATTTCTTTGAATACGTCGCGGCCAATGGTTCGCTGGCGGTCATCGAGCCTTTCTTCAACGGTGGCCAGCCACGATGACAAAGCCTGTAGGTCCATAGCGCTGAGCTCGGCGATATGGCGGCCGTCAACCCGGAACCAGAGGGATTCTTTTTTTAGCCGGGAACCGCTACACTCCGGACAGGTCTGGCGTTCCATGAAACTTTCGGCCCATCGGCGCAACGCTTCGGACGTGGTGTTCCGGTAGCAATATTCAACCAGTCCGTTGACGCCGCCGTTAGCCAGGGTGTACCAACGGGTCGGGTCCTGTTCGCCTTCGATCTCCTGGTTTGCTGTGTTTCGACCTTCAAGAACGAGTTGCAGCACCGGCTCCGGCAGTGAGCCCACCGGGGTGTCCAGCTTAAACTTGAATTTGCGCGCCAGGCTCTTGATCTGCTCAAAAAGATAGTTGTCGCGCTGTTCACCGAGCGGGGCAATTCCCCCGTCTTTAATACTGAGCGAAGGGTCCGGCAGCACGGCCAGACGGTCAACGGTATGCAGTTCACCGAGGCCCTTGCAGGTGGGGCAGGCGCCGTATGGCGAGTTGAAAGAAAACGTATTGGGCGAAGGTTCCTCGTAGGATAACCCGGTGTCCGGGCACATCAGTTGTCGCGAATAGGTTCTGTATGTTTTCTTGTCGCGATCCTGCACAGCTACCACGCCTTTGCCCAGCGTCAGCGCGGTGCCGAGACTGCGCTGGAGCCGGCGCTCATCCTCAGGCCGAACATGAAACTGGTCAACCACCACATCAATATCGTGGATCTTGTAGCGGTCAACCTGCATTTTGGTTTCAATGTCACGCACTTCGCCGTCAACGCGGACCTTCACATAACCCTGACGCCGCACCTGCTCGAACAACTCGCGGTAGTGGCCCTTTCGGCCTCGAATTAAAGGAGACAACAGCAGAATCGGCCTGCCGGCAAAGCTTGCCGACACGCTTTCCAGAATCTGCTCTTCGGTGTAGCGCACCATCTTTTTACCGCTGAGGTAAGACCAGGCTTCGGAGGCCCGGGCAAACAGGAGGCGCATGAAATCATAAATCTCAGTGACCGTGCCTACCGTTGACCGGGGATTGCGGCTGGTGGTCTTCTGTTCAATGGAAATAACCGGACTTAAACCAGTAATGTTATCCACATCCGGCCGTTCCATGGAGCCGATAAACTGCCGGGCGTAGGCGGAAAGACTTTCCATATACCGCCGCTGTCCCTCCGCATAAATGGTGTCAAAAGCCAGGGAAGATTTCCCGCTGCCGCTGATCCCGGTGATCACCACCATTTTATTGCGCGGAATGTCCAGGGAAAGGTTGCGCAGGTTGTGCACCCTTGCCCCATGCACCTGCAGGAAATTCAAATCGGGAAGATCAACGGCGTCAACCGTATGATTTTCAACACTTTCCGTAGCTTTTTTCAGACTTTTTGCCCGTTTTTTATCAGGCGAAGAAGGAATTTGGGGCACGATTGGGAGGAAATCGGTGGGCTAAAACGGATAATCACAACCCGGAGTTATCAGTAGGGTTCAGGGCTCCCGAAGTTACGCGTTTTGAAGGTTGACGGCCCTTCCGGCTGTACAGTTCAAGACATCACCGGCCAGAAAATGCACGAATAATAAACACGTTAAAAAAAACATACCTGTCTGTGAACAATTGTCGTTTACTAAACGTCAATTTAACACTAAGTTTACTTTGGTATTCATCTTCAGTCGCGTACCCATGCAAAATCCTTTTAATTCCACCGTTAACTCTGCCAATGCAGAGCGTGCAGCGAACAGCCCGCCGGGAGAATCCCCGTTCCCGCACGGATTTTTGCACAATGTCCAGGAGCGCAGCCATGCCGTCAGCCGGGCGGCCGCCCGCTCCCTGCAAAACAGTGGCTTTTCGACCTTCAACCGTGCCTTTGCCAGGCGGCGGATCTGGAAATTCCGGCAACAAGAGTTATTCGTCACCTTGTTTGAACTGGCCTTTGTGGCCACCGGAGTTTGGTTGCTGGTGCGGAATATAGGTTGAGGAGCTCCTTTTTTCCACCGAAGCTGACGGATTATCCACTTGTCCGTCATCAGGCCCGGTATCCCCGGGGTTTCGCCTAATTTAGGCGGATGCCGCAGCACATGAATTACTTGCAGGAGCTCAACGAAGTCCAGCGACAGGCGGTTACGCATATCCAGGGTCCGGTCATGATCATCGCAGGCCCCGGCTCCGGCAAGACCCGGGTGCTGACTTACCGCATCGCTCACCTGATGCACAGCGGCACGGATCCTTTTTCCATTCTTGCGCTGACTTTTACCAATAAGGCGGCTCGTGAAATGAAGGAGCGCATCTCAACAGTGCACGGCACCGATGCCCGCAACCTGTGGATGGGCACCTTCCACTCGGTTTTTGCCCGTTTACTGCGCGTTGAAGCGCCGCGCCTCGGGTATCCGTCAAATTTTACCATTTACGATACCTCCGATTCCAAAAGCCTGCTGAAAAGCATCGTGCAGGAGCAGAACCTTGACGACAAACTGTATAAGGTCAACACGGTTTACAACCGGATTTCGTCTGCCAAAAACAGCCTGATCGGACCGGGGGAATACGCCCGCAACGCCGCACTGACCGCCGATGATGAAGTTGCCGGCCGTCCCCGCATGGCCGAGCTCTACCGGCTCTACGCCCAGCGCTGTTTCCGCGCCGGCGCCATGGATTTCGATGACCTGTTGCTCAAGACCCATGAATTGCTCGACAAGTTTCCGGACGTTTTGTACAAGTACCAGAACCGCTTTCGGCAGGTCATGATTGACGAGTTTCAGGACACCAACGAGGTGCAGTACGCCATTGTCAAACGGCTGGCCGACGTTCACCAGAACATCGCCATCGTGGGCGATGATGCCCAGAGCATTTATTCGTTCCGCGGCGCCACCATAGCCAATATCCTGAATTTCAAATCCGATTTTCCGGATACGGTGGTGTTCAAACTGGAACAGAACTACCGCTCCACAAAAGTCATCGTGGACGCGGCCAACGCTATTATCTCCAAGAACAAGGAGCAACTGGCCAAGAAAATCTGGACGGACAACGGTGAAGGCCAAAAAATCAGGGTCATCCGCGCCATGTCGGACAACGAAGAAGGCAAGCTGGTTTCGGAAACCGTTTTCGAAATAAAAATGCGGGAACACCTGCACAACCGGGACTTTGCCATCCTGTACCGGACCAACGCCCAGAGCCGGGCTTTTGAGGAATCACTCCGACGACTCAACCTGCCCTACCGGATTTACGGCGGCATTTCTTTTTACCAGCGCAAGGAAATCAAAGACCTGCTGGCCTACCTGAAACTGACCGTGAACCCCGCCGACGAAGAGGCCTTCCGTAGGGTAATCAATTATCCGGTTCGCGGCATCGGCAAGACTACGCTTGAACGGATGACCATTCTGGCTGATGAAAACCAGTGTTCGCTGTGGCAGGTGGCCGAGAACGGCGCGGCACTCGGGCTTGGACGTTCCTCCACGGCGGTCGGGGGTTTTGTGCTGATGGTGCAGAGTTTTATGGCGATGGCTACGCGACGCGATGCCTATGAACTGGCAGACCACATCGCCAAACAAACCGGCATGCTCAAGGAGTTGTATGCCGACAAGAGTGTGGAAGGGCTGAGCCGCTACGAGAACTTCCAGGAACTGCTCAACTCGATCAAAGAATTTTCGGACCAGACGGGAGAAGTGATTGAAGACCCGGAAGGCGTTATCACCGAGCCTGAGGAACGAAACCTTGGAGCATACCTGCAACAGATCAGCCTGCTCACCGATATGGATGAAGAAGGCGAGGATGAAGACCGCATCAAGTTGATGACCATTCACGCGGCCAAGGGCCTGGAGTTTGCCTGCGTGTTCTGTGTTGGCCTTGAAGAAAACCTCTTCCCTTCGATGATGGCCATGAACAGCCGCGAAGACCTGGAGGAAGAGCGCCGGTTGTTTTATGTTGCCGTGACCCGGGCCGAGAAATTTCTCTACCTCAGTTTTGCAGGTACCCGCTACAAATATGGGCAACTCAATTACTGTGAACCCAGTCGTTTTTTGGAGGAAGTGCCGGAGCAATTCCTCGAACACGTAAGCAGTCGCAAGGCGCAGGCGGCACCCGTACATTCTGGTGCGGCCCAAAGCATACAGCGGCAACGGCAGGAACAACGCCTGGCTGCCGCAACGGAATACCTGCACAAACCCAGCGCCGGTTTTATACCCGATAACCCGGACAAACTGGACACGGGCATGCAGGTTGAACACCAGCGCTTTGGCTTTGGCCGCATTATCGGCATGGAAGGAAGCCCGCCGAACCGGATGGCTACCATTGATTTTGCGGCTGTCGGGCCTAAAAAACTGTTGCTCAAATTCGCCAAACTGCGGATTGCGGAGGTGGCGGGAAGCTGAAAACGTGGCGCTGCTTCGGCCTAAGGCCTATCTTTGCCCGGGGTAAAGCACTTTTTCGCCTGACGCTTACGATGACTTTGCGCGCAGAAGGTTGCTCAATCGTTTCGACAAACGAAAAATCACTATGGAGTATAACACCAGCAGAAACCAGTTGGTCATGCGCGAATACGGTCGCAATGTTCAAAACATTGTCCGGCATCTGCTCACGGTTGAAGACCGGGAGAAGCGCACCGATATGGCTTACGGGGTCATCGAGGTGATGCTTGCCTTAAACCCTTCGCTGAAAACCATTGACGATTACAAGCAGAAGCTCTGGGATCAGCTCCACATGATAGCCGACTACAAACTGGATGTGGATGCGCCCTATCCGGTGCCGGACCGGGCCGTGCTTGAGGCTCCGCCGGAGCGCATTCCCTATCCCCAGGATCGCAAAGGCAGGATGCACTACGGACGCAGCATCACCTTGCTGGTGGAAAAGTGTGTGGCCATGGAAGACCTGGAAAAACGCCAGGACTTTGCGTTGGTCATCGCCAGCTTCATGAAAGTCATCTACCAAAACTGGCACAAAGACAGTGTAGCGGACGACCAGATTCGAAATGATTTGAAAACGATGAGCAACGGCGTGCTTGACCTCGGACCCCAGGATGCTCTGAACGCATTGGATCCCAAACCGGGTCAGCGCGGCAAACCCCGAGGTCCGGTCATCGTGGACCGCGCGCTGGAAACAGCCCGCCGTGCCGGCAAAAACCGCAATCGCAACAACCGGGGCCGCCGCCGCCGCTGACGCATGGATGCCTTTTCTATCAAAGGCGGGAAGCGGCTCCACGGAGAGATCGTTCCCCAGGGAGCCAAAAATGAGGCGCTGCAAATTCTCTGCGCTACCCTCCTGACCGCCGAGCCGGTCACCATTTCCAACCTGCCAGATATCCGGGATGTCAATTTCCTAATTGAAATCATCAGTGATCTCGGAGTCAGGGTACAACGCCTGAGTCCCGATACGCTCCGTTTCCAGGCCGATGATGTGAACCTGGATTACCTCCAGACGCCCGTGTTCACCGAAAAGGGGCGCAAACTGCGCGGCTCGGTCATGATCCTCGGTCCGCTGTTGGCCCGTTTTAAAAAAGCCGCGCTGCCCAAACCCGGCGGCGACAAAATCGGGCGGCGGCGGCTTGACACTCATTTTCTCGGGCTCGAAAAACTCGGCGCCCGCTTTACCTACGATACCGGAGACCAGTATTTCCGCATTGACGCTTCGGGGCTCAAGGGCACTTACATGCTTTTGGATGAAGCGTCCGTGACCGGCACTGCCAACGTGGTGATGGCGGCTGTTTTGGCCAAGGGTACCACCACGATTTACAACGCCGCCTGCGAGCCTTATCTGCAGCAACTCTGCAAAATGCTGGTTCGAATGGGCGCCCGCATGGAAGGGATCGGCTCCAATCTGCTGACCATTCACGGTGTGGAATCGCTCGGGGGAACGGAACACCGCCTGTTGCCGGACATGATCGAAATCGGCAGCTTTATCGCTTTGGCAGCGATGACCCAAAGCGAGATCACCATCAAGGACGTATCCTACCCGGATCTGGGCCTGATTCCCACGGTCTTTTCCCGGATGGGGGTGAAGATGGAATTGCGCGGCGATGACCTGTTTATTCCCGCCCAGGAACATATCGAAATTGAGACCTTCCTGGACGGCTCCATCATGACCGTTGCCGATGCGCCCTGGCCCGGCTTCACCCCGGACCTGCTCAGCGTGGTGCTGGTATTGGCCACACAGGCCAAAGGCTCCGTGCTCATCCACC
>JANNSM010000142.1:0-9744 GCA_031402635.1 Bacteroidota bacterium
CCGATAAGCTCCATGCCCGGGCAGTACCGCTGGTCCAGAGATCTGCTGATGGAAGAAATTGAGCGCTGCATCGAGGTTGGGATCAATCGCTTCGCGTTGTTCCCGGTTGTCCCGGAGGCCAATAAAGACAAGAAAGCGACCTACGGTCACGCCGCCGGCAACTTCTACCTGAAATCCATTCGATCTATCAAAGATGTTTTTCCGGACGTTCTGCTGATCGGCGATATCGCCATGGACCCCTACTCCAAAGACGGGCATGACGGGCTGGTGAATGCGGATGGCCAGATTGTTAACGATGAAACCCTGCCTATCCTGGCCAAAATGGCGCTGGCCCAGGCACAGGCCGGCATTGACATCATCGGTCCCTCAGACATGATGGACGGCCGTGTGCGATACCTGCGGGATGCCCTGGATGAGAAGGGTTATCCCAACATTGGAATCATGAGCTATACGGCGAAATATGCTTCCGCCTTCTATGGCCCTTTTCGCGAAGCATTGGATTCGGCACCAAAATCCGGCGACAAGAAAAGCTACCAGATGGATCCGGCCAATGCACGCGAAGCATTGCGGGAAGCCGCACTGGACGAAGCCGAGGGAGCCGACTACCTGATGATCAAACCCGCGCTGACTTATCTGGATATCATCCGTTTGGTAAAAGACCAAACAAATTTGCCCGTGGCCGCATACCACGTGAGTGGAGAGTATGCCATGTTAATGGCCGCGGTAAAAGAGGGATGGCTGGAATTGGAACCGGCCGTTGCGGAAACCCTGATTTCAATCCGCAGAGCGGGCGCGGATATCATCCTGACGTATTTTGCCAAAGCCTATGCCCGCATGATCCGCAGCACGCAGGAATAAGACAAGAACATTGGCTAATCTGAGGAAAACCCGACCGGGTTTTTAATACTGTTCAGGATTCAATCGCGTAGGTGGTCCCTTCTTTTCCGTCCTTGAGTTGAACGCCCAGGGCCAGCAATTCGTCACGGATGCGGTCTGAGGTTGCAAAATCCTTGCGCCCGCGGGCCTCTGCGCGCATCCGGATGAGAAATTGCATCAAGCCGTCCATGGTGCGGGATTGGTTTTCGCTTTCGGGAAGCAATCCAAAAACGTCGGTCAGTACAGCACGAAATCGCTGGGCAAGCAGATCAAAGGTTTCCTGATCAAGCGAACCAACAGGTAGATTCCCCGACCGGAAATCCTGAATCCTTGAACCCAATTCAAACAGCAACGCCAGAGTACGCGGGGTATTAAAATCATCGCTGAGTTCCCGGTACAGCCCGTCACAGGCTTCGCGGATGGCGCTATTCAAAGCCAGGTCGGGTTTGCCGGGTTTGTATTCCAGTTGATCGAGCGCAGCCAAAGCATTCATGAGCCTGCGGTAGCTTTTTTCTGCGGCCTGCAAGCCTTCATTGCTGAAATCCACCGGGCTGCGGTAGTGCGACTGAAGGGTAAAAAACCTTACGGTCATTGGCGAATAGGGCTGAGCCAGCAAGGGGTGATTACCGCTGAACAACTGTTCAATGGTAATGAAGTTTCCGAGCGATCTGGCCATTTTCTGACCTTCGATGGTGAGCATGTTGTGGTGAATCCAGTATCGCACCCCCTCGTGTCCGAAACAGCCGACGTTCTGGGCTATTTCCGCCTCGTGATGGGGAAATTGCAAATCCATCCCGCCACCGTGGAGGTCAAACGTTTCTCCCAGGTATTTGGTACTCATTGCCGAGCACTCAATGTGCCAGCCTGGAAATCCCTCACCCCACGGTGAATCCCAGCGCATAATGTGCTCGGGGTTTGCTTTTTTCCACAAGGCAAAGTCATTCGGACTTTGCTTCTCGGACAACCCTTCGGTGAGTCTGCTTCCGGTCACGAGGTCTTCCAGGACTTTGCCGCTCAGTTTGCCGTACGAATGCCCTTCAGCATACTTTTTCAGGTTGAAGTAAACGGATCCGTCCTGCACATACCCGAAGCCATGAGCCAGGATGCGCTCAATGGCCCGGATTTGCTCGGGAATATGGCCGGATGCCGTAGGTTCAATACTCGGGGGAAGGGTGTTCAGCGTCGTGGCGGCTTTGCGGTAGGCCAGCGTGTATTGCTGCACCACTTCCATCGGTTCAAGCCTTTCCAGCCGGGCCTTTTTCCCGATCCGGTCCTCGCCTTCGCCGGCAACCTCATCTTCAAGATGACCGACATCCGTGACATTGCGCACAAATCGCACGCGGTATCCCAGATGGCGCAGGTAGCGAAAAACCAGGTCCCAGGTGATCAGGCTGCGTGCGTGCCCGAGGTGGGGCTCGCTGTAAACGGTGGGACCACAAGCATACAGCCCAACAAAGGGTGGGTTGAGCGGTTCAAAGCGCTGTTTTTCACGCGCCATGGAATTGTAGAGGTCCAGGGGAAATTGCTCGGCTAATAACATAGGCAGGAGAACGGAAGATAACTATTGTTGGAATCGCTATCGTTAGAATCTCTTAGGAGGTATGGCAACGTCCGCAAACACCGCGGGCTGTTACATCGAGGCTGCTCAGGCTGAACCCTTCCGGGAGACTAATCCTGGGAAAAGCCACTTCATCGAGGCAAAACGTATTGCCGCAGACGGAGCATTGAAAGTGTACGTGCTCATCATGGTGATGATGGCCGGAGCAGGAAGATGAACAGACCGCATATTGCGGGTGGCCGGATGCATCCATCACCCGGTGAACAATCCCGTTTTCTTCAAAAGCAGCCAGGATGCGGTAAATCGTCACCCGATCCACACGGCCTTCAAGCCTTTGTTCCAGTTCCTGATGAGAAAGGGCGAATTCCGATTCTATCAGGTGTTCCAGAACGGCTTGCCGGGGAACCGTGAGTCGCATGCCCGCATCGCGCAATATCAGGGTAACGGATTCCATAGGGCGAAAATACGGCAATACCTCATTTATGGGCGCCTGCGGGGAGCAAATGCCTTTCCCTGTTCCTGCTGCTCCAGCTTTTTAAACCGACGAAAGAAACCAACAAAAGAAATCGACGAGATAAACCGACGAAAGAAATCGACGAGATAAACCTATGAAAGAAACCGGCTCAAGACTTGCCCTGCTCCCGGGTGCGAACTTTTTGCCCCCGATGTTTATTCTCATCCTGCCAGATGAGCCAATTTAGCCGGACGACCAGAATTTGACGGTAATTTTTGGCACATGTTCATTAATTATGTCAAACCGGCTTTTCGTTCCGGTCGCTTCTTGGGTATTTCTAAGCCAACTCCACGATTGGGTGTACTTTTATTAGCGCTTTTGCCGGCTTTACTGCTCACGACTTGCGGCCTGCCGTCGCCAGGCAAAACAAACCCGGAAAAATCGGCTGTGCAGCCTGTGGAGGTTGGGCCAGCGCTGCCCGCCGGAAAAAACGCGGCCGATCAGCCTGGCTTTGCCAATTACTGGTATCGCGGTCTAGCGGAAATCAATGTATTCGATTTGGAGCAAGCCCGATACGGTGAATTGCGCAAAGGAGATGCCGTCCTGATTTTTGTGACCGAAGATTTCAGCCGTAAAGGGCTGGTAAAAACAGACAATCCCGGCGTTGATCGCAACGATGATGTCAGGGTTCTCAAACTGAATTTCGCCCGGGACTTCCAAACCGGAATTTACACGTACCACACCTTGCAGAGCGTGTTTACCCCGGTTGACCGGAGCCGCGATTCGCAAACATTAAAGATCACCACCAGCAGTCAGGAATGGTGCGGTCATATTTTTATGGACCTACGGCTGACCGGACAAGGGTATCTCGCCGACGTGAATTCTTATTTTGAAGGGGAAAGTGCTCGTGACCTGCTGTTGGGAAAAGTTGTTGTGGAAGAGGAAATCTGGAACCTGATCCGGCTCGATCCCGGGAGTCTCCCGACAGGAAGTTTCCGCGCCCTGCCCGGCAGCCTGGATATCCGGTTGCGGCATGAACCCCTGGATGCCACAAAGGCTGAAGGAAGCCTTTCCGAAGGCGAAAACGGGGGAATGGTTTACGAAATCAGGTACCCCGACAGGGGCCGTTCTCTCCGTATTTTTTATGATGGTGCGTTTCCCAGATCGATCAACGGATGGGAAGAAACCGTTGAACAACAAGGACAGGTGCTGACGACCCGTGCAGTCCGGCGAGAACAAAAAATGCTGGATTACTGGTCGTACAACGGCACACGCGATGATCACCTGCGCGATGAACTAGGCTTGCCGTAAACTACTCTTCTTCCTGTTTGCTTATTTGGTTTGCTTATTTTGCGGGCAAATGAACCCCGCCCGCATTGGCATATTGACCCTTTCAGACCGGGCTTTTGCCGGAGTCTATGAAGACCTTTCCGGCAAAGCGATCGAGCAAACCCTTACCTCTTTCTTGTGCAGCCCCTGGGAACCATTTTATCGCCTTATCCCGGATGATCTTCCGCGAATCTGCGAGACCCTGACCGAACTTGTTGATGAACATCACTGCGATCTGATCCTGACCACCGGCGGCACCGGACCTGCGGTCAGGGATGTTACGCCCGAGGCCACCGAAACTGTATGTGAAAAAATGCTGCCGGGATTCGGGGAGCTGATGCGAAATGCGAGTTTGCGATTTGTACCAACGGCCATACTCTCGAGGCAAACAGCGGGTATCCGGGCAAGTTGCCTCATCATCAATTTGCCTGGCAAACCAAAAGCAATCCGGGAATGCCTGGAGGCTGTTTTCGCGGCAGTTCCGTATTGCCTGGACTTAATCGGTGCAGCTCGTCTGGAGACGAATCCGGAAATCATTCGCGCATTCAGACCGGAATCCTGATCAATCCCTTTGCATGGCTGAACTTCTTCAAATGTGGCAGGATGTGGCGCAAGTTCTGGGCGCAGAACTCGATTATACGGATAACCGTACGGACAAAACCAGGTTGGAGGAAATCACCCTGCGCGTCAGCCACCGCAGGAGAACAATCCGGTTTTACAGCCGAAGCAGCAGCACCGGAAAACGCAGCCCTAAAAGTGATACCAATATCCGCTGTGAGGTGCGCAACCCGCAACAATTCTATTTCAACATTTACGAACAGCGGCTGAAGCACCGCTTATTCAAGGTTATCGGACTTCAGGATATCCCGATCGGCGACCCGGACCTGAACCGGAGATTTATTGTTCAGGCCAGTCATGAAGCGTATATCCGCCAACTGTTGAATTTGCCGCTGGTCAGGGCGGGATTTGCTTCGCCCTTTATTCAGCACTTATCGCTTTCAGGAAATCTTGAGACGGAAGCCGGGGCTTCCCTGTTGGATCACTGTCAACTCTACGGAAAAACCGAACAGCCGCTAAGTGCCCAAGGGGAAATCCTTGCACACTTTCAACTGTTTGCCGCAACACTTGACGGACTGGCCGATTTGGCCCTGATACCGGAATAAAGGCTGGGTTTTTTCTGCTTTCCGAAACCGGTTGTCAAGTATTTCGGTGTCGGATGATGTGTACCGATCAGGTTGTCAAGCCCTGATAAGGGCTCCGATTTTTTTCTCCGAAAGTTGAAACTGAAAAAGGAAATATCCCGTAATAGACTGTATAATTGGACATTACGAAATTAGATTAGATTAAATCATCATTCGAAACCGACCGCAGGTTCCGAATGCCCAATATCCCACCATGAAAAAACTATTGATGGTTATAGCAGCAGGTCTCGTCCTCGGACTTACCGCCTGCTCCGTTGCAACACCACCCATTGACACCAACATTGCCAGTGAAGTTTCGGGCTTATACAGGGGTACCCTGGTGACCGAAAACGGAGAAGTTTTTCTCGCCGAAGAAATTGAAATGCACCGCATCAGCGATGATTTGGTCAATATTGAAAGCACAGAAGATCCAAGTCCGGCTGAGGGCCGATTCTCCGGCTTTGAAATGAGGCTGATGCGCAGCGGTGCCGTCATCCACCATTTGATTGGCACAGAAGCCAACGGCACTTTTGTGCTGGACGCGGCCATCACCCCTGATGAATTGCGCATTGATCTCCCCAACGGGATGAGCTTTGACGGTGTCCGGGTGCGGAGCTACTTTGAATAAATCAATTTCCGTTATTTAATTCTGTTTTTAATCCTGTTTTTAATCCTAAGGAGCCCTGCCGCGTGCAGGGTTTTTTTATTTTTCGGGTACGCCATACCAGCCGAGGAATCGCCCTCGGGCAATCCAACGGCTGTTTTGGCGGTTATGGGGTATGTGATATCCCAAAAACAATTCTGCCCCGACAATTTCCACTAATCCTGCAATGAACGGCGATTCATTCTTTCGCGCCATTGTTGTACCGCGGGAATGGCAGACACAGAGTAAGACAGAGCTCCCTGCAATAGACCCAGCGAGGCCTGATTCCAGTCTACCTGCTTCCGGCCTTCAAGCATCTGAGCCGATGCGCTCGCGACAGCACCGTCAATGCCACCCAGCATGGTCAGGCGGAGCGGCCTATGGAAATTGCTCCCCTGTCCGGCCAGTTGCGACCACCACGAGGTGCCCCGCAGGGCTATGCGCAACAGAGTAAGGCTGCAACGCCCCTGGCCAGGTTCCATGGTCAGGTTCCAGGACTGCACCAGGCCCCGCAACTCGGACTGGGTCCTTTCGCTATCGTGTTCCCGGTCCAGGCAACAAAGCGCCAGATAGATCAATCCGTATTCATAGTCTACCAAAGCGCCGGTGCTTTGTAGAAATCGCAATCCCGGAACGGCCAGCAATTCTTTCCAGCGCAGCGGAAGTTCAGGCTCCAGTTCGCGAAGCATTTCCAATTGAAAAGCCAGTTCATCGGCCTGAGCATCGCTTAGTTTTCCTTCCCGCAACACATAAGCCTGAGCTGCTTCCTGAACCTGGAGCAAGCCGTCTGCAAGTCCCGGAGTTGTTTCCGCGGGCCGGATGAAATTGTTGACGTAGTTGAGCGCATCGCGATAGAGTGAGGCGCAAGTATCCGGAAGCATATCCTGGTATATTATCGAAGAATTGCGCTGCTGCATCCCATCGAATCCCGGACCGGGTCTGCGGGTCACGATGGAGATCAGCGCAATTTGAAAGGTATTGGTGTATTGACACATCCTTTAATAAATTTTATTGTTTGAAAATATGTTTGTAGAAACATCAAAGCCGGATTGCATCCGGAGGGCTTCAAACCTATTTCGCCAAGGACATCCTGTTTAGGAATAGAAGGGCTTTCGTTGAAATGCCGGGGCATATTCATTCGGAGGAAAAAAAACGTATCCTTTGAACGGAGAGTCCACCGAACAATTCGGGGGCGACATCCCAACTTTGTCCTCTCACCGGTGGCAATAATCTTTCCGGGAATACTAACCTGATGGAAACGTGAAAAAATGGCGGCAACAACGCTTGAAAAGCTGGCTGGAGCGCATAGCTCTTGGCGGGTTCACGGCCGCTTTGCTGTTCATGCTACTCAATGCCATTTTCCCTTTTCGCGTCTCTCCGGCCTGGTCGCGGGAGGTGACGGACCGGAACGGAATCTTGTTATATGCAGAGCTGACCCCCGACGAAAAGTGGCGGTTCTTCGCCCCGGCAGATCAAATCAGTCCGGAATTGGCGGCCGTCATTGTTCACAAAGAAGATCGCTGGTTTTTTTGGCATCCGGGGATCAATCCGGTCGCAATCCTTCGCGCTGCTTTCAACAATATCGTGCACGACCGTCGAACCTCCGGAGCCTCAACGATACCCATGCAGGTTGCCCGGCTGCTGGACCCTTCGCCCAGAACGTATTCCCGAAAAATCCTGGAAATATTCCGGGCCCTGCAACTCAGCATGCTTTATGATAAACAGGAAATTCTTCAACTCTATCTCAACCTGGTGCCTTATGGGGGAAATATCGAAGGCATCCGCGCTGCGTCATTGCTCTACCTTGACAAATCTCCCGCACAACTGAGCCCCGCTGAAATCGCGGCACTTGCTGTGGTGCCCAACCGGCCAGGGTCCCTTCGCCCTGGAAAACACAACGATGAACTTATCCAGGCTAGAAATGCCTGGTTGCTGCGATACGGCCGCAAAGGAATTTTCACGGAACAGGAAGTGTCATCGGGGTTGAAGGAACCCTTTGAACCCCGGAGGCATTCCGCACCGCGTGAGGCCCCACATCTGGTGCGGCGCCTGTTGTCAGAACACCCCGGCGAACGGGTGTTGATCTCCACGCTGGATGCAGAAATTCAGCAAAAGGTGGAACGCATCCTGAAGGCTTACGTGCTCCGGCTTAGTCCCTACGGTATCCGGAATGCCTGCGCTATGGTGGTTGACAACCGGACCGCTGAAGTGTTGGCTTACGTGGGTTCCGCCGATTTTTCTGATCCCCGGGATGGCGGGCAGGTAGATGGCTTGCAGGCGCTGCGATCGCCAGGCTCTGCCCTCAAACCCCTGCTGTACGCGATGGCTATGGACAGCGGGATAATCACTCCCAAATCGGTGTTGCTTGACGTACCCACGGATTTTCAGGGTTACCGTCCTGCAAACTTCGACCAGACGTTTTCCGGTCCGGTCAGTGCCGGGCATGCGCTGGCCCAGTCGCTAAACCTGCCTGCAGTCAGATTGCTGAATGTCTATGGCGTAGAGGCGTTTCGCCAAAATCTTGAAGAAAGCGGATGCCGTTCCATGGGCGAGCAGCAAAACCGGCTTGGATTGTCGTTGGTACTGGGAGGATGCGGAATCCGGCCCGAAGAGATGGCATTGCTTTACGCCGGACTGGCCAATCGCGGGGTGTGCCGGCCGCTGCGGCTGGTCATGAACCACCAACCGGCAGGTGATTCGGTCAGCCTGCTTTCGGAAGCGGCAGCGTGGTCGGTTGGCGATATCCTGACCCAACTGATTCGCCCTGACCTTCCCCAGGGCCTGGATCGGACCGAAGGGTTGCCCATGATCGCCTGGAAAACGGGGACGAGTTATGGCCGCCGCGATGCCTGGAGCGTGGGATTCAATACCCGATATACTATTGTGGTATGGTCCGGCAATTTCTCGGGTCAGGGCGTACCGGAACTAACCGGCGCCGGGGTTGCGGCGCCTCTTCTTTTTGACCTTTTCAAAGCTGTTGATCAAAAGTCCGGCAAAACCTGGTTCCCCATGCCTGAAAGCCTTCGTTTCCGATATGTCTGTTCGCGCAGTGGACTGCCACCGGGAGAGGGTTGTACGGATCAGGTGATGGATTACTTTATTCCGCTGGTCAGCCCCGGACAAACCTGTCGCCATTTGCAGGAGGTCAGGATCTCCATTGATCATAAGATGAGTTACTGTATGAATTGCTCCCCGCAAAGTGGCTATGCGCTGCTAACGTTGGCAATTCCGGATCCGGAATTGCGTGCCTGGTACGTGCAGGAGGGCAAGCCCTTTGACGATATTCCCCCGCACAATCCAAACTGTCAGCAGGTTTTTGCCGGTGAGCCGCCGCGAATTATCTCACCGGTAGCCGGGTTAACTTATCTGCGGTATCCCGGCGCAGGACAGGTGCAACTCGCCTGCCAGGCTGGTGCCGGCATACGCGAAGTTTTCTGGTATGTCAATGATCGGTTTTACGGTAGTACCCCGCCGGAAAAAGCCCTTTTCTTCAATCCTTTGCCTGGCCGCAATAAAATATCCTGCGCCGATGACAAGGGGCGCTCAAGGGATGTCTGGATAGAGGTTGAAGCCCTGCCCTGACCGGGGCGCGGCTACAGGAACAGGGCGTGCCTTCTGATGCACCGAAAAGCGCGCAGGTAGTGGGTTTGGCGTAAATTTGTAGCTCTTTCGCTTGTTAACGATGCCTCTCAACGTTCCTTTT
>JANNSM010000143.1:0-14918 GCA_031402635.1 Bacteroidota bacterium
CTTACCGGGGTGTGATTGCCTACTTCCGTATTTTCAACGGCATACTGCGAAAAGGAGACTGGGTGCAGTTTGTCAACACCGGCAAATCGTATGAAGCGGATGAAGTTGGTGTGCTGAAAATGGATTTGGACCCTCGTCCGGAACTGAAGGCCGGAGATGTGGGCTATATCATCACGGGCATCAAGCAGAGCAAAGAGATCAAGGTTGGCGATACCATCACGCTGAGAAACAATCCCTGCGACAAGGCAATCGAAGGTTTCGTTGACGTCAAACCCATGGTTTTCGCAGGACTTTATCCGATTGAAAACGAGGATTACGAGGACCTCCGCGACAGTTTGGAAAAACTTCAGCTCAACGACGCTTCGCTGGTGTTTGAACCGGAAACGTCATTGGCGCTAGGCTTTGGTTTCCGCTGCGGTTTTCTGGGCCTCTTGCACCTCGAAATAGTTCAGGAACGACTCGACCGCGAGTATGAAATGCCGGTGATCACCACCGTGCCTAACGTTTCCTATGTTGCGTACAAGCGAAACGGTGCCCGGCTGGATATTCATAACCCTTCGAACTTTCCGGATCCGAGTGAACTGGAAAGAGTAGATGAGCCTTACATCCGGGCGCAGATTATCACAAGCCCTGAATTTGTAGGGTCTATCATGAAGCTCTGCATGGATCGCCGGGGTACCCTGCTCAACCAGGTTTACCTGACCCCGACCCGAGTAGAAATGACGTTTGACCTGCCCCTGGCGGAAATTGTTTTCGACTTTTACGATAAGCTAAAATCTCTTTCGCGCGGATATGCCTCTTTCGATTATGAACTGATCGATTACCGCCCCGGCGACCTTGTCAAACTAGATATTTTGCTCAACGGCGAAAAAGTGGATGCGCTGTCTGCCCTCATTCACCGAAACAACGCCGCCGATTTTGGACGGCGTTTGTGTAAGAAACTCCGCGAGCTTGTGCCTCGCCAGCAATTTGTGATTGCCATTCAGGCCGCAATCGGGGCAAAAATCGTGGCGCGGGAAACCATCAGCGCCATGCGCAAAGACGTTACCGCAAAGTGCTACGGCGGCGACATCACCCGAAAGCGAAAGCTGCTGGAGAAACAAAAGAAAGGCAAGAAACGCATGCGCCAGATTGGTTCGGTTGAAGTGCCGCAACAGGCATTTCTTGCGGTCTTGAAAATGAATGAGTAATGATTTTGGGGGAAACACCCCTCCCCGCACCAACGAAATCCAGTAATCCGATCCTTTTCTCCCGCACATGCCCCTGCTCGACGGAAAAGCCCTTGCCGAAACCATTAAGCGAGAAATCGCGGAAGAAGTAACCGGCATGCTGGCCCGGGGAGAAAAACGGCCTCACCTGGCCGCGGTGCTAATCGGCAATGACGGCGCCAGCGAAAGCTATGTTCGCAGCAAAGTGCAATCCTGCGAAAAAGTGGGATTCGCTTCTACCCTTCTGCGTTTTGAATCCAGCATATCCCAGGCAGAATTGCTGGCAGTAATCGCGCAACTCAA
Organism: Bacteroidota bacterium; assembly: GCA_031402635.1. GTDB lineage: Bacteria > Bacteroidota > Bacteroidia > Chitinophagales > BACL12 > WGOA01. Next base: position 1,512 of record JANNSM010000143.1, read on the forward strand.
TGCCGATCGTGACATTGACGGATTCATTGTGCAATTGCCCCTTCCCCCGCACATTCCGGAATCGGTGGTGATTGAAGCGATAGACCCGCACAAGGACGTGGACGGTTTTCACCCGGTTAATGTAGGCCGTATGACGCTGGGCATGCCCGCCTACCTGCCGGCAACACCAAATGGTATTCTTACCATGCTCAGCCGCTACCATATTGAAACCCGTGGTGCCAATTGCGTGGTTTTGGGTCGCAGCAATATTGTGGGCACACCGATGAGCATTCTGCTTTCTCGCAACAGCGATCCTGGTAATTGCACGGTCACGTTGTGTCACAGCCGGACCCGGAACATTGACGTCATTTGCCGCCAGGCCGATATCGTGATTGCGGCCCTGGGCATTCCCAATTTTGTGAAAGGGGATATGGTTCGCGAAGGCGCAGTAGTCGTAGATGTCGGAATTACGCGGGTTGCGGATCCATCCAGAAAGGCGGGTTACCGCCTGACCGGAGATGTAGATTTTGAACAAGTTGCACCAAAATGCGCCTGGATCACCCCCGTTCCCGGGGGAGTGGGGCCTATGACTGTCACAAGCCTGTTGCTCAATACTTTACAGGCTTGCAAGAAGGCAGTATATTCCTGACAGGGCCCTCATCTGCCCTGGAAATGCTCATCGCCTTAAGCTTGTACTTACTCCGCAAGCTTCTGATTGCCATCCGTAAACACCGCCGAAGCCGACCGGGCTTCTCTTCACCTGCACCGGGCTGACGGGTAACCGAACGCCGGCCAAGCCGGACAGGTCAGACGTATTCTATTATTTTTTGACGGGTCGTGTTTGGCGAATCGCGCTTCGCCCGTACCTGCCTTCCGGCCTATCTTTGCAGCGCAATCCTGCGCAATGCCCTCTATGCAGACCCATGATGTTTTAACCAGACTGGATTTTCCGGTCATGGAATCCTTTTATACCCTTCAGGGCGAAGGGTTTCACAGCGGTCGTCCTGCCTGGTTTATTCGCACTGGCGGCTGCGATGTCGGCTGCGCCTGGTGCGATGTCAAAGAGTCCTGGAATGCCGGTGCCCACCCGCGTCGCAGCATTCGAAATCTGATTGACGAGCTTGAACATGTTCCGGTCGAAATGGTGGTGATTACCGGCGGCGAGCCGCTGATGTACAACCTTGAAGCCTTGACTTCTGCCCTTCGGGCCCGGGGCCGTCGCACCCACCTGGAAACATCGGGCGCTTACCCGCTCACCGGCCAGTGGGACTGGATCTGTTTTTCGCCCAAAAAATTCAAAGCCCCCCTGCCTGGATTCGCTGCGTTTGCTAACGAACTAAAGGTGGTGGTTTACAATCGCCATGACTTTGACTGGGCTGAAGAGCATGCTGCAACGGTAAGCGGCCATTGCCGGCTTTATCTTCAGCCTGAATGGAGCCGCGCCAAACAAATTACTCCGGCCATCATTGATTACGTGAAAGCTCATCCCCGGTGGGCCGTTTCTCTTCAGACCCACAAATACCTGGACATCCCCTGAAAGCGTTGGTAACCCGGATGAAAACAATTTCTGCTGGGTTCTGCCAACGGGGAAACTCCCCTGTGGATGAGTTTCGGGGTATGCGCAATTGGCTTACCCATGTTTGCGCTCTTCTGCTGCTGATCGGGCTGACCGGCGCTGCTCCGCTTTTCGCACAACCCGGAGTCTCCCCTTCTGTTGTTTACCGAAGCTCCGCTCCCAAAAAAGCCGGTCAGTTGTGGGAAGAGGCGCTGGAAAATTTTCAGGCTAAAGACCTGGAGAAATCCCTGAAACTGGTCAGCGAAGCCCTTCGACTTGAACCAGGGTTTGTGGACGCCCATTTTCTGACCGGAGATATTTATGCCGCCGTTTACCGCGACAGCCTTGCCGTTGACGCTTTTCAGCGCGGACTGGCACTGGACCCCGATTATCAGCCGGCGGCCTGGTTGCGACTGGCAAACTTGTTCAGCCGCATGCAGCGGTTTAGTGACGCTATTCCTGCCTTGGAAGCTTATGCGGAGCGAAGCAACGAGGAACGAAAATTGGCCGCCCTTGCCGAGCGCGACCGCTTGCGGCGGTTGATCAACGCCATGAGCAAGCCGGTGCATTTCAACCCGAAAAACCTCGGAGATTCGGTGAACAGTACCCATGCCGAATACCTTCCCTGCCTGAGTCTCGACGACAGCACCATGGTGTTTACCCGGCGATTGGACGGGCTCAACGAAGACTTTTTCCTCAGCCGCCGAACGGCTGCTGGCTGGAGCAGCGCCCGCAACCTCGGTCCGCCGATCAACACTTCATTAAACGAAGGCGCTCAACATCTCAGCGCAGATGGCCACACCCTTTTATTTACGATGTGCAACCAGCCGGACGGCCTGGGCAGTTGTGACCTCTATGAATCGGTGTTTACGGAAAGCCGCGGCTGGTCGGCGGCGCGGAACTTAGGGCCGGTCATCAACAGCCCCAACTGGGACAGTCAGCCCTGCCTGAGTGCTAACGGTCGTACGTTGTATTTCAGCTCAAATCGCCCGGGCGGTTTGGGCGAGCGGGATCTCTGGGTGAGCCGGCGCAGTGAACCGGCCATGAACGGCAATACCCTGAAACCCGGAGAATGGACATCCCCGGTTAACCTCGGCCCGGTCATCAATACACCCGATGTTGACCAAGCCCCGTTTTTGCACCCGGACGGGGCAACACTTTACCTGACTTCAGAAGGTCACGGCACGCTTGGGGGAACCGATCTTTTCTTAAGTCGAATTGGGATTGATGGCACCTGGCAGGCCCCGGAAAATCTCGGTTACCCCATCAACACCCCCGACAACGAAGGCAGCCTTACCGTCAGCGCGGACGGCTTGACCGCCTATTACGCCTCTGACCGACAGGAAGGCCGCGGACTTCTGGATATATATTCTTTTACCCTGCCCGAACACTTAAGAGCCAGACCTGTTAGCTATATCAAGGCCATTGTTGAAGATGCCGTTTCCGGGAAACCGCTCACTGCAGCGATTGAACTAACCCGATTGGACAATGGAGAAATCCTTACGCGCTCCGTATCCGATCCCGGCACCGGTGAATTTTTAGTGGTATTGCCTGCGGGTTTTGAGTATTCCCTGAACGTCATGCGCAAGAACTATCTTTTTCATTCTGAACATTTCAACCTGCCGGAAGGAAAAGCCACAGAACCCTATTTACTCCATATCAAACTTCAACCGATAGCTCCAGGCGGTGAAGCAGTTTTGCGCAATGTTTTTTTCGCAACCGGCTCAGCAGCACTGGACGATCGCTCGCGTGTGGAGTTGCAATTGCTCTTTCGTCTCCTTCAGGAACGACCCGCTTTGCGCATCCGCATTGGCGGTCACACTGACGATGTAGGCAGTGAACAAGACAACTCAAACCTTTCGGAAAAACGGGCCAAGTCAGTTATGGATTTTCTGATCGGCGCGGGTATCCCGGCAGACAGACTTGAATTTCGCGGCTACGGGGAGTCCAAACCACTGCGCTCGGAAGACACCGAAGTAGCCCGCGCTTTAAACCGGAGAACAACATTTGAAGTGCTTGAGTAAGGGGGTTGCCGGTATGCGCTAAATTTTGCCCTGAAATACGCCTTACACAAATTATACGATAGCCCGGTAATCGCTGTTGAAGAAAACCCTCTGGTTTCGTTATTTAATGTTAAATTAATATTGAAAATACCTGGAATGCGGAGCGTTATCCTACATTTAGCGTTCACCGATAATATTTAATGCATCATGACAACTTCAGAAGTCGCAAACAAACTGGTCGAACTTTGCCGTCAGGGTAAAGTTGACGAAGTACAGGAAACACTATTTGCAGAAAGTGCACAAAGTATTGAGGCAAACGATATGATGGGACCCAGGATTGTACAAGGCCTGGCAGGGATTAAACATAAATCTATAGAATTTCAGTCCAATGTGGAAGAATTTCACGGAGCCACGATTTCAGATCCAATCGTTGCCGGGAACAGTTTTGCCATAACATGGGCTATGGATGCCACATTTAAGGACAGGGGAAGGATGACGATCGAGGAAGTTTGTGCATATCAGGTTGAAGATGGAAAAATCATTCTAGAGCAGTTCTTCTATTGAGGAATTCGCACTAAATAAGTTTTCTTATCTACAAGATAGATTTTCTATCCTCCTGATTGCCCCTGTGCTTCTTCTTCCAGGAGTTTTTCATATTCACGACGCATCATGTCTTCCCTGCTGCGACCATAAATATTCCGGAAGGAGAAAAACAGACCGATACCCCAGCCAAAGATTACCCAACCCGGCCAGAAATTGTCGAAGGTTGGGGGCCATCCCTGCTGTTTAAACCAGATTAAAACCAAGACCGTGTTGACAATCACATAGGTTGTCAAACTGTGCTTGGCCTGCGCCCGCTTTTTTGCAATTCTCCAGCGCACGCGTTCTTTATTTTCCGTCATCGGTTATTCTTGTTGATTAAAGTTCGGCATTTTTAGAACAGCGCAACGGGTTTTTCCAGTGCTTAATCTGTTCAACAAGTTCCGGATTTCCCAAATCCCAAATCAGACCATCAAAAAAGGGAGACAGCCAGGCCGATAAATCGGAAGTCCGTTCAGCCAGCGCTGAAAAATTTAATACCCGTACCGCTCCTGCCAGCGTTGACGAAGCCATTCGCGCACTTCCCGCTCTCTTGGATTATTGCCCGGTTCGTAAAATACGGTACCGCTGAGTGCCTCGGGCAGAAACTCCAGGTCGGTGAAATTGCCATCGTAAGCGTGGGCATAGCGGTACCCCTTGCCATAATCCAGGTTCTTCATCAGGCGGGTTGGCGCGTTACGGAGATGCAAGGGTACGGGAAGATCGCCCTGATTTTTCACGGCTTCTTCCGCTTTGCCGATGGCGGTATACGTAGAGTTGCTCTTGGCGGAGGTGGCAAGATAGGCAGCGGTTTGCGCCAGCGTAAGGCGACATTCGGGATACCCGATCAGATTCACCGCCTGGAAACACGCAGTAGCCAGAACCAGAGCAGTCGGGTTGGCGTTACCAATATCTTCAGATGCCAGAATGACCATACGCCGCGCGATAAACGACGGATCTTCGCCGCCCTGAATCATGCGGGCCAGCCAATACAGCGCGGCATTGGGATCAGAGCCTCGCATGGATTTGATGAACGCGGAGATGACATCGTAGTGTTGCTCTCCATTTTTGTCGTAGAGGCTGATGCGCTGCTGGGCGAAATGAATGACGTTCTCGTCGGAGAGCTCTACTCCGGGCTCCAGAGACTGCGCCGTGAGTTCCAGCAGGCTCAGCAGCTTTCTGGCATCGCCACCCGAAAGTTGAAGGAGCGCCCGGGTTTCGCGAAGCACCAGTTTCCGGCTGCGCAGCCATTCGTCATGCTCCAGCGCATGGTGTAAAAGCCGGGTCAGGTCATCATCGTTCAGCGGCTCAAGCACGTAAACCTGGCAGCGGGAAAGCAATGCGGAAATCACCTCAAAAGATGGGTTCTCCGTAGTGGCGCCGATCAGCCGGATAATTCCCTTTTCTACGGCGCCGAGCAGCGAGTCCTGCTGGCTCTTTGAAAACCGGTGAATTTCATCAATAAACAAAACGGCATCACCCTGTGCCTCCGCCCGTGCAATGATTTCCCGCACGTCTTTCACCCCGGCAGAAATTGCACTCAGGCTGAAAACCTGCTTGTTCAGCGATCGGGCCATGATATGGGCCAGCGTAGTCTTGCCAACGCCCGGAGGTCCCCACAAAATCATGGAGGGCAGATGGCCCGAAGCAATTGCCCGCTGCAGGACCTGGCCCTCTCCCACCAGGTGCTGCTGTCCGATATAATCGGCCAGACTGTTCGGACGAAGGCGCTCCGCCAGCGGGATGTGCGAAGGTCCAAAGAGGGTGGGTTCTGAAGACATTTGCCCAAAGTTACCGGGTTTCGGGGGCTTGCGAATGGGCTGAAATGCCATGATCCAAAAGCGAATAAAACAGGAAGTTGAGAAATCGAGGATGCCCCTTCGCCGGTCTATCTTTGCGCCGGAAATGTGGTACGAAAAACTTGCCCGCCCGCTCTTTTTCCATCTGGAACCGGAGGCCGCACATTATGCAGCGATGGACCTGTTGGCCGCTGCATGGAGGGTTCCCGGAGGACGAGGAACGTTGAAGGGATTGTTTAGCGCCGAGCCCGCTCCCGCGCTGGCCGTCAATGCGTTCGGGCTGAAGTTCCCGCATCCCGTCGGGCTGGCCGCCGGTTTTGATAAAGATGCCCGTTGGGTTGATCCCCTGGCCGCACTTGGTTTTTCGTTTATTGAAATCGGTACGGTCACCCCAAAAGCTCAGCCCGGAAGCCCAAAACCCAGGCTTTTCAGGCTGCCTGAAGACCAGGCCCTCATCAACCGAATGGGCTTTAACAACCAGGGCGCTGCTGCAGCGGCTGAAAAACTACGCCGCAAAAAAAGCAATGTCATCATCGGGGGAAACATCGGCAAGAACAAAGACACCCCCAACGATCGTGCAGAAGAAGACTACCGGGCTGCGTTCCGGGTCTTGCATCCGGTGGTGGATTATTTCGTGGTGAATGTTTCTTCGCCCAACACTCCCGGACTGCGGGAATTGCAGAACCGCGAGCCCCTGACTGCCTTGCTAAACACATTGCATCAGGACAACCGCGACTGGCCATTCACCCGCCCAATCCTATTGAAAATTGCTCCGGACCTGAGCGAACACCAACTTGACGATATCGCTGCACTGATTGCCGAAACCCGAACCGACGGTCTGGTCTGCACCAATACTACCATCTCGCGTGACGGCCTTCGATCCTCCCAGGAAACCCTGACCGCGTGCGGAGCCGGAGGACTCAGCGGAGAACCCCTGCGGATAAGGGCCAACGAAATCATCCGTTACCTGCGCCGTAAAACCGGGCCGGCATTGCCGATTATCGGTGTAGGCGGCATAAGACATGCCGGACATGTTCGCGAAAAGCTTGCCGCAGGAGCAAACCTGGTTCAGGTTTATACGGGCTTCATCTATGAGGGACCGGGAATGGTCAGCAACATTGTGCGGGAATTGTCGCGCAACAAAACCTGAGGACCGTTTTAATAACCCGAGGGATCGCTTGCGCTCTGCTCAAGCTACCCACGCCATCCTGCTTATGATGGCGTTAACAAAACGTTATTATTCACCGGCGGTTCTTTGGGCGCTGCCGGACTTTGCTACCTTTCCCTATTGGTCAACCACAACAATTTAGGGTATATGAATAAATGGATACGTTTTTCCGGCCTGTATTTCATCGGAGCGCTGAGTACAGCAAGCCTTTTCGCCCAGAATATCACAGTCCCGCCTCCCGGCGATAATCAGCGCTCCGAAGTAACCCAATACCTCGGCGCAATCGCCAATATCCACGTGGTGTACAACAGCCCTAATGTTACCGGACCGGCCGGGGAAGACCGCAGAGGCCATATCTGGGGCGAATTGGTGCCCTATGGTTATGAAGATCTCGGCTTTGGCATGGGGCTAACGTCGCCCTGGCGGGCGGGCTCTAACGAAAACACGATCATTGAACTCAGCCACGATATGCTGGTTCAGGGCAAAAAACTGCCGGCTGGCGCTTACGGATTCCACCTGCTTGCTGCACAGACCGGACCCTGGACAGCGATTTTCAACAAAAACTCAGAGGCCTGGGGAGCCTATGCCTATGACATCAACGAGGATGTTTTGCGGGTGCCGGTAACGCCACGAAATCATGAACACACGGAATGGCTTTCCTACGACTTTATTGACCGGCAACCTGCCACGGCCGTCCTGGCTTTGCGTTGGGAATCCCTGGAGATCCCGCTGACGTTTGAATTGCCCAATCCCAACGATATTTATCTGGCCAAAATCAGGCGGGAATTGACCGGTGTGGAGGGCTTTGATTGGGCAAGTTACCAAGCTGCTGCACAGTTCTGCGCTAACCAGGAATCTAACCTGGAAGAAGGGCTTATGTGGGCCGAAAGAGCAATCTCCATGCCTTTCATCGGTGAGGAAAATTACACCACGTTACAGACCAAAGCGTCCGTGCTGACGGCAATGGGTAAGACGGAAGAAGCCAGAGCCATTCAGAATCGGGCCATGGAACACTCAACCGCCACTTCGTTACAGATTCACCTTTACGGAAGACAATTGCTGGCCCGGGGAGAAAAAGCAGAAGCCTTGCGGGTATTCACTTACAACTACGAGCGCTTTAAAGGAACATGGCCAACCCATGTCGGGATGATGCGCGGGCTGTCCGCAACCGGCGACTACAAACAGGCACTCAAACACGCCAAACTTGCTCTGGAGCAAGCTCCCGATGCGTTAAACAAGGCCACTATCGAACAGTCCATTGCCAAGTTGGAAAAGGGTTTGGATGTAAACTGAAAAACGGAAAGACTCCCGGCAGGCCGGTGTAGTTAAACTCAGTTGCTGAATACGTACTGGATGAGGTTGGCCCCCATTCGCAGTGCCTGCTCCCGAATCTCGGGCGAGTCATTGTGCACCGCCGGATCCTCCCAGCCGTCTCCAAGGTCACATTCCACCGAATAAAAACAGACCACACGGTCATTGATCAGCCAGGCATAACCGCGCGGAGGTTTGCCATCGTGTTCGTGAATTTTCGGGAGCCCCTGGGGAAACGCAAAAGGCTTTCGGTAAATGGGGTGTTCAAACGGCAATTCCACCGGTTCCTGATCTGGAAAAACCTTGCGCATAGCCTGTCTAACATAGGGGTCCATCCCGTAATTATCGTCAATGTGCAGGAATCCTCCTGCTCCGAGGTAGTTCCGGAGGTTGTCGGCCTCCTGATCGCTGAACACCACATTGCCGTGGCCCGTCATATGCACGAATGGATAGTTGAACAATTCCGGACTGCCGACCTCAACCGTAGGAGGAGTTGGGTTTATACCGGCATCGAGTTTGGCGTTGCAATACGCAATCAGGTTAGGAAGCGATGTGGGATTGGCGTACCAGTCTCCTCCCCCACGGTATTTCAACAGGGCAATTTTAACCGAGCCTTCGGGCGCGATGACCCAACCCGAAGAAATTCCGAGAGCAAGCAATAGCACCAATATCAATCTGTACATCACGGCAAATTGTGTCTTTTATCCGGCCAAAACAACACGCTGAACATCCGGGCAGCATTATTGAAACCAGCATGAGCTTTTGATTGGTCGTTAATCCAAAGTTGATTGGACGCAACTCAACCGCTAAAAGCATTTTCCTGCGCCAGATTGAGGATATGCAGGGCACTGATTCCGGCGGTTTCTGTCCGGAGCCGCGTATGACCCAGATGAACGGGAATAAATCCTGCGCGGCTGGCCAGCGCAATTTCCTCCGGATCAAAATCTCCTTCCGGACCTATGAGCAAGAGCGCGTCCTGGCTGCGTTGAACAAGCTGCCAAAGCGGCTCCCGCGAACTAGCTGCACAATGTGCGATGAACCGCTGCGACAGAGCGGGCAGGCTGATCAAATCGGGAAGCGTCAGGGAACTGCGCAATTCCGGCAACCAACTTCGACCACTTTGCTTCATCGCGGCAAGAATCACCCGCTCCCAGCGTTCATGTTGCCCTTTGCGGCGCTCGCTGCGGTGCGTGATCAGCGGCGTGATGATGGATACGCCGAGTTCCGTGGCTTTCTCCAGAAACCACTCATAACGCGCGCTGTTTTTGGTGGGCGAAATGGCAATATGCAAAGATATGGCCGGAGATGGAGTCTCCTGCTTCGTCTCCAGCACTTCCAGCAAAACGCGCTTTTTTCCCGCCTCCCGGATACGGGCCTGGTACCGGCCGCCTTTACCATCCACTGCAGCGATTTCGTCACCGGACTGACGGCGTAAGACGTTCAGACAGTGGTGGGCTTCCGATTGCGGCAATTCCAAATTGCCCAAGGCCAGTTCAGGCGCATAAAACCATTCCATCCTTAAAAATAGGAAGGCAGAAATTGGCGGGGTGATGATGCCGGTCGCCGTTTGCGGGCAAGGTCAAATCCCAACAGGAATTCATGGGACCCACCGGTTTGTCCGCCCATTTCGTTGACTACCCAATCGTAGGAATAGCCAATCCGCAGGGAAGGCGTGGCCTGGAATTCCAGGTAACTGTCCATGGAACCGCCGGAGCGATAGCCCGCGCCAATCCAAATACGCTCCACAAAGTTGGCAGAGAGGTTGAACTCTGTCTGAACCGGCGAGTTTTTGGTATAGCGCAATAGTGCCGCCGGGCGAAAAAGTACGTTGGGTCCAAGGTTGAAAACCAATCCGGTCATGGCATTGGCATGTCTGGCCTGTGTTCCACTCTGGGCACCACTTGCCGCCGAAGAGGTCTCCCGGATTTCGTTGTCCACGAGACGGGGTGCCGCTGCACCGAAATAGAACCGGTCCGTATGATAATAAACGCCAAAACCGACATTGGGCAGCCAGAGTTGCTGGTCAGCCGTGAGTACCGGGTCATTGCCATCCACGATAAATACGCCTTGCAGGCTGGTCTGATACAGCGCTACTCCTCCGTTCAACCCGATCGAAAATTCGCCCGTGCCTGCCGGAAGCCTGAAAGCAAAACTTGCCCAGGCACCCGTTTCATTGACAACGCCCAGCCGGTCATCCACCACGTGCAAACCGAGTCCTATCCGGTCGCCAACCGGCGCATCCAGGGCCAGGCTGGCTGTTTTGGGAGCACCGTCTATGCCCTGCCACTGATCCCGATAAACCAGCGCCAGGCTGAACCCGTCCCGGCTACCGGCATAAGCCGGATTGATGGCCAGCTTGTTGAACTGATACTGCGTGTACAAAGCATCGCCCTGGGCGAAGACCGCTGAAGCGCTGAAGAACAGCGCCAGTGACATTGACAGAAAAAGGACCGATCCGGCCAGCCCCCTTATCGCTTGCCCTTTCATCGGATGATATTGATTGATCCTGAGCGAACTTCTCCGTCCGGATCATCCGGATTCAGGCGCAGAATATAGAAATAGGTTCCGTCCGGGAGAGACTCATTGTTGCCTTCCCATCGTCCGTCCCAGGTATTGCTATACCCTTTGGCCTGAAACACACGGCTTTCCCAGCGGTTGAAAATAGTCAGTTCACATAATGGATAATTGGCAATGGCCGGAATCACGAGGTAGTCATTATACCCGTCACCGTTAGGCGAAAAAGCGCCGGGTACCTGAAGTACCACTTCCGGTTGCACCGTGATGCAAACGTCTGCGCCGGCAATTACCGATTCGGTGCTGTCGCAAACCGAGTAGGCAAAACAATCCGTTCCTGAAAAGCCGCTAAAAGGAGTGTATAAAATCTGTCCACCTTCCTCTACCACAGCCGTACCATTTGATGGTTCCTCAACAATCTGTACGCAATCCGGATCGGCGTTCGGCGAATCATTGTTCAGCACCGGAACAAGCACCGGAGTCTCATAGGGCGTTTGGGCCGCATCGTCGGAGGCCTCCAGTTCAATGCAAATCACCGTCAGCAACACCCAGGCGGTGCTGCAAAGACCTTGAACATCACAAACCTGGTAGCGCAGGGAATCCTCCCCGCAAAAACCGAAATCCGGGGTGTAGGTGATGCCTCCCGTGGCGGTATCCACGGTTGCCGATCCAGATACCGGAAATGTAAGAATAGTTACGCTCGAAGGATCCAACTCACTATTGCCGGGCTGATCATTCAAAAGTACGTCGGCAATGACCGGATTATCCGGAAGGGTTACCGCCGTATCATTAACGGCAACCGGGGGGATCGCCGTTACGTCAATCACCACCATTGCGCTGTCGCAATTGCCCGAAAGGTCACAAACCCGGTAGGTAAAGGTATCCATCCCGAAAAATCCGGGATCAGGAGTGTACTGAACCACTCCGCCGGAAACCGGCACCGCAACGCCGTTCAGCGGTGGCACAACAATCGTTACGGAAGCAGGGTCAAGATCGCCGTCAGGGTCTTCATCGTTGTCCACCACCAGAATGTCCACTATGGTACCGATAGCCGTGGTCGCCTCATCGTCAACCGCAATAATAGGATCGTCCACCGGGGTGACCGTGATCACTACCAGGGCTTCTCCACACAGTGCGGGAAGTGGAAAGCCGTTGTCGCAAACCCGGTACGTGTAAGAATCTGTTCCAAAGAAATCCGGAACCGGGGTGTAGGTGATCTGGCCACTGAATGGATCGGTGGATACCCCGCCAATGAAAGGTCCGCTGACGATAATGATCGAAGCGGGATCCATGGCACTCAACGGTGCGTCGAGCGGATCGGAATCATTAGCCATGACCGGGGTGATCACCGGCGTTTCTTCGGGGGTAGTGCTGTTGTCGTTTAACACCAGGGGTGGGTCATTAACTGGCGTTATAGTCAGATCCAGTCTGGCCAAATCGCAATAGCCGGTCAGATCGCAGACCTGGTATTCCAAAAAATCTGCCCCGTGGTAATCTGCGTCAGCGGAATAATTGATCACACCGGTGGTCGGATTCACCATTGCCACGCCGTGTACAGGTAACGTAAACAACGTTACGGAAGTTGGATTAATATTGTTCTGTGGATCGGTATCGTTCAGGAGAATATCAACCAGTACGGACCCGTCTTCAGCCAGCATTGTCGCATCGTCCACTGCTGTCGGACTCTCGTTCGAAACAGTAATAATCGCCGTTGCCTGTCCGCACAAAGCCGGCAATGGATAACCCAAATCACAAACCTGGTAAATAAAACTGTCGGTACCGGCAAAACCGGTCATGGGCGAATACGTCACTTCACCCGTCATGGTATTCACCAAAACTGTTCCGTTATCCGGAGCCAGGAGAATAAAAACGGTAGCCGGATCAAGCCCGCCTGCCGGATCGGCGGCGTCGTTGTCATTGGCCAGCACATCCAATACTACGGCCAATGATTCTGCAGTGGATGCGGCATCGTCAAGCAATGCCGGTGCATCGTTCTGCGGAGAAACGGTGACCGCAACCAAAGCGGAGGAGCAGGCTGCGGGGAGCGGGATTCCCAGGTCGCAAACGGTGTAACTGAATGCATCCGAACCGTAAAAATTGAGTTCCGGGGTATAGGTTACCACCCCGGTCAGCGGATTGACCAGCGCTGTTCCTTGTGTCGGGGCAACCGAAATCGCGACGGTTGCAGGATTCAGTGCGCCACCGGGATCCAGGGGATCGGCATCGTTACCCAGCACCGGGATGAGTACGGATACATCCTCCGGGGTCGTGATCAGATCGTTCACCAACACCGGAGGATCATTTACCGGTGTTACCAGTATGGACACCGTGGCCTCATCACAAGCGCCCTGGCTGTCACAAGCCCGGTAGCTGAACAGATCCGGGCCGTTGTAGTGCAGGGTTGGTGTATAGGTAATCTTGCCGGTCAGGGCGTTGACTAATGCTGACCCGTTAGCCGGCGGGCCGATCAGCAGAACCGAAGACGGGAGCAATACTCCG
>JANNSM010000144.1:0-4215 GCA_031402635.1 Bacteroidota bacterium
TCAATAAAGTGATCCTGGTGGGCAACCTCGGCAAGGATCCGGAAATTAACTACCTGGAGACCAGTAAAGTCCCCGTTGTTAAGTTTACCCTGGCTACCAGCGAAAGCTATACCAACAAAGAAGGCCAGCGGGTAGACCAGACCGAGTGGCACAACGTGGTGTTGTGGCGCGGTTTGGCCGAAGTGGCTGAGAAGTACCTGAAAAAGGGCAGCCGCATTTACCTCGAAGGCAAGATCCGCTCGCGTTCCTACGAAGACAAGGAGGGCGTCAAGCGTTATTTCACCGAAATTGTAGGGGACAACATGGTCATGCTCGATGGCCGCAGCGAAGGCGAAACCGGCGGCGGATACGCCTCGCGGGCCGAGCAGCCGGGCTCGGAAACCGGCCGGTCAACGGCTGGAATTCCGTCCCAAATGGCCTCCCAGTCAGCGGAAGCTGGCGCACCCTATGAAGACGATTTGCCTTTTTAATAAACGCAAACGGGCTTTCCCCGTATTTTAGCGTAAGGAATCCGGAAGGCGGCCGGACTTTGTAACCCAATTTCCGGCCGCGTTTCCTATTGTTTCATTTAACAATCCGAGCTTGGATACCTGCCCGGACGACCCCTATCCCCAGGTCGTCATTCTTCTGGTCCAACTGACAGGCGCCTGGCCCATAGGCCTCTCCGTTTCGGCAATCATCCTGTTGTTGTTCGGTTCTGCGGTCATTTCCGGTTCGGAGGTTGCGTTCTTTTCGCTAACCAGGTCCCGGCTGGACGAGCTGGAGCAGGAATACGGTTCACACGTTTCACAACGTGTCCGCAAGTTGCTGGAAAAGCCCAACTACCTGCTTTCAACGATCCTGATTGCCGGCAATTTCCTGCAGGTGGCCATTGTGGTAGTAAGCTGGTTTCTGCTATCGGACCTGATGCGGAATGCCGCGTGGTGGGTGATTTTTCTGGTCAGCGTTGTGGCGGTAACCTCGGTTATTTTGCTTTTCGGAGAGGTTCTTCCCAAAGTCTATTCCAACAAGAACAACAAGGAGATCGCTGCCATGATGGCCCGGCCGTTGTTGTTCCTTCGGACTATCCTCAAACCGGTCAGCAGCGTGCTGGTAAAATCTACCGGATTTATGGAGCGGCGGCTGAAGCGGATGGATAAAGACCCCCTGAGCCTGGAACAATACGAAAGCGCCATTGACTTTGCCTCAGACGACGATACCAGCGAACAGGATGTCAAAATTCTAAAAGGCATCATCAAGTTTGGGAACATTGCCGTCAGGCAAATCATGACTTCTTATGTGGATATCACCGTGATCGAAGAGAGCATGACCTTTCACCAATTGCTGCAGGTGGTGCGTGATTCAGGCTATTCCCGAATACCGGTTTGCCGCGAAGACAAAGACAATATTGTCGGCATCTTTTATGGGAAAGACCTGCTGGCCTATATGGATGAACCCGATCATTTCAACTGGCACAGCAAAATCCGTGAAGCCTATTTTGTGCCGGAGTCAAAAATGATTGATGACCTGCTCGAAGAGTTTCAGGAGAAACGGATCCACATGGCCATTGTCGTTGACGAGTACGGCGGCACCTCCGGGCTGGTCACGCTCGAGGATATTATGGAAGAAGTCATCGGCGAAATTGAAGACGAGTTTGACGAGCTGAGCACGGCGTACCGCAAAATGGAGGACCACAGTTTTGTGTTTGAAGGCAAAGTGCTCCTCGGTGACGTCTGCAAGATTTTGCAGGTGAGACCGGATACGTTTGACACGGTGCGCGGTGATTCAGACACACTGGCAGGGCTCATGCTTGAACTGGCCGGCAACATTCCGGAAGCGCAACAGCAATTGCGTTTTGACCGCTTCCGGTTCACGGTGCTCGGGGTTGCCCGCAACCGGGTTGAAAAGGTCAAGATCACCATCATTCCTCAGAACGAAGTGCATGCAGAGCAGGTCAGTTAGGGTTTTTGCCGGTGAGCCGGTGACCGGACGTTGGCCCTCGTGGTGCGTTGGTCACGCGGGGACAATCGTTTTATTTTTCCTCGCCGGCCTGTGCGGGAGCTGCGGCGATTCGCCCATACCAAAACCCACGGCTTACCCGAGAGTGCATTTCCCGGAGCGCAATTCCATGCAACATTTCGGCAGCCCGGCATGCCCTTTCCGGTTTGATCTGCCGGGGTATTATTCCGTTGAAAAGAAGAGCGAATATTTTGGTGGAACGGTTGAGCATCCCTGCTGGGGCTATAACCTCAACATTCCCGCTCTCAACGGCACCATTTACCTCACTTACAAACAGCTCGGTCCCGATCAGAAACTCGACAAGCTCACCGAAGAAGCTTATCGCCTCACTTTTAAACACGCCCGCAAAGCCGATTATATTGAGCCGGTGGAAATTGCAACTTCCAACGGCGCGTACGGTCTGCTTTATTCGGTGGGGGGCGACGCCGCTTCGCCACTCCAGTTTTTCGTGACGGATACCGTTCACCATTTTCTGCGCGGCACCCTGAATTTCCGTTCCCGCCCCAACGCCGATTCCCTGGCTCCGGTCATCCGGTTTGTGGGTGAAGACCTCAGCGCAATGCTCGAGAGCCTGGAGTGGCAATAATGGAAGCGTTTTGACGGGGCAAAATAATCGGGTTTCTTTATCCGCTAATTATCCGCTAAACAGTCCCCGGTAAAGTGAGGTGCATTCCAGACTCCATAGTTTCATAGATTCGACAGGATTTCCTCTTTGGGGAGTTCAATAATAACGTTGATTTCAACCCTTTCCCATGAACGCTTTTTACCCGGTGGTTATCTTCCTCAGTCTTGCTGCCTATGCGCAGGCCCAGCAACCCGGCGTTCTCCAATTTGAAAAAGTTTCTATTCCGGAGTGCGGTTGTTCGGTCTATTTGCCAAAAGGAACTCTCCCTTTCGAAATATCGCTGTCACAGGATAGCAGCCAGGTATTTATAGCGGAATATGAAACTGCGGATACCCTGGGAGATAATTATGTTTTTAGCGTGATTGCCGTGCGCTTTAAGGATGAAACCGGTGCTGATCGGGCAACAAATGAAGACCTGCTGATCGCCTATATGGAATTCATCAAGGAGCAACTGGAAATTGTATCGTCGGCCGGATATGGCCGCGGACATACGCTTGAAGGTTTTCCGGATGCCACAGGCATCATTGATTTCTGGTCCGATGCTGAAGGGTACGAATACAAGGTGAAGGGATGGATAGACGGAAAGAAACTCGGTTTATTGCTGCTCGGTGGAAGCTCAGAGTATCCATATTACAACGCACAGGAAGTGTTTCTGAACGGATTCCGGTTTGAGTGATTCCCCGCAACACCCATGCCGGACTTTGCGGTAAATCGCAGTGCTACCTTTTGTTTCAGGCTGTTTCTATTTCAACCGAAACCCTTATATTCACAATTGGACTTTAGGGGTGTCCGCGGTGCCGGACTGAGAGTATACCCTTATGACCTGATCCGGATCATGCCGGCGTAGGAAAAAGTCGTATGCTCTGTTTGCCTGCACCTGTTCACCCCTGCTACTGGTTGTATTCCCTGATTTGCTGCTGATTTCGTCCTTATTTGCAGCAGAAATCAGAAAAATATTCCCGGTTAACCTGCCAGGCATGGAAATTTTGGTGAACGGAAAGACCTATACGTTTGATTATGCCACGCTCGGGGAATTACTCCGGGAGATGAACCTACATGAGCGCCGCGGAGTTGCGGTGGCGCTCAACGGGCAGATTGTTCCCGGTACGGCGTGGAAAGACCAGGTTGTTCAACCGGCTGACCGGATCACCGTAATCCAGGCTACGGCAGGTGGGTAAAAGGGGTATTCATCCGTTGCCAATCTTGAGGAGATCGCGGTTGGTGGCGGCAACCCCTCAACCGTTCGCCTTGCCGAAATTGGCCCGGGCATTCCAGGAAAATTCCCAAAGCCGGGACATTAGTATTGACAATAACATTTACAAGTTTAACGACAACAGCATAAGCAAATGAGCAGAAAACCGGAAAGACTGCCCGATGAACATTCCATTACCTGTAAGCCTTTTCCGGCTTCCCGCAAAATTTATGTCGAAGGGTCGCGTCCCGATATCCGGGTTGCCATGCGGGAAATTTCGCTCAGCGATACCCACATTCACAACAGCATCGAGACCCTGCCCAATCAACCGGTAACCGTTTACGATACCAGCGGTCCGTACACCGATCCTTTGGCGGACATTGATGTGCTCAAGGGCTTG
>JANNSM010000145.1:0-8270 GCA_031402635.1 Bacteroidota bacterium
AAAACTTTAAAGGAACTAGAATAAATACTTAACCCCCAAAATGCCGTTCAGGCCGGCAGCGACGATGCCGGAAGAAAAGGGCTGGTATCGCTGATTGGTCATGTTTTCAACACCGCCGGAGAGCTGCAGATAATCCTTAGGTTGCCAGAGCAGTTTAAGGTCCAGACGATACCACGCCGGGGTATAAGGTTGGCCATTTTCATCCTGTGCATTCAGGTAATCCTCTGCGCTTTCTGAAGGCGGCATGTCTTCTGCACTTACTTCTGCCTGATAAGTTCCAATGAATGATACCCGCAGGTTGTGGCCTGACCAGCGCAATTCCGCGGAGCCAAACCAAGGGGCAGCATGCCTGAGTGGCGCCGTGCTACCATCGTCCAGTTCTTCTTCACCGGTTTGATAATTCCACCGGGCCACCGCTTCAAAACCTTTGGGAAGCTTGAGTTCCAAAGCGGCTTGAAATCCATAGACGTAGGCATTCGCTGCATTCTGAATGGCCTGTACCTGGCTGAGTTCACCAACATAAATAATACTATCCATCCCTGCCAATGTGTAGTCTCTTCGAACCAGAGCATCCTGCAGCCAGGTATAATATCCGGTGAAATCAGCCCGTAGGGTTTTCCCAAATGTCCTGGCAAGACCCAAATCGGCGTTCCAGGCATACTCGGGCCGCAAATCAGCGTTGGGAACCACCACGGCTCCCGGCTCGGAGTCAAACACCTTGCCCACATCATCAATATTTGGTGCCCTGAACGCAGTTCCGGTATTGACGCGCAACAACCAATACTCATCAGGGCGAAAGACCGCTCCAAGCCCACCGGTAAAAGACCCATAGTGGTTTTTCAAACTGGTAAAAGGAAGAGGGAATAATGTGGTGTCAAAATCTGCCTGCACTTGAATGTAATTGTATCGCAGTCCGGCTTCCAAACTGAGTTTAGAACCGGGTTCAACGTGGTAGTTGGCGTAAACTGCATAGGAACTCCATCGCGAACCGTCCGGGTAACGCGATGCCGCCGGATTGCGCTCGCCGCTGATCACATCCAGACTCGTTCCTTTAGAATCAATAAAATTCTCCACAGCCTCAAGACCATAAAATAACCTCTGGGGTCCGGGAAGCGCCCTTTGCAAATCCAGATTGAACGAAAAAGCACCTACTCCTTCGGTGGTCTCCGACAAGATCTCATCGCCAAAATCGCGGGTGCTCCGGCTTTCGCCAAATTGTTGAAAGGCCAGGTTTACGCGCAACTGATCGTATAGAGCAGTGTGGTGGTCTGCCTCCAGGGTGAGGTTATGCAGCATCCACAATTGCGGTCCATAATACCATTCAGCGGATCGCAAACCGTCTCCATCAGGTCTGCGCAGCCGGTCATAGCGGGGCACATCTGAACTTCGGCTGTAGTGAAAGCCGTAGTCAAAACGGGTAGAATCACCAATGGGGATGGCAATTTTTTGCATGACATTCACCTGAGAATATCCCGATTCAACCTGCCTGCGCGGATCATCATTGGCCACGAGTGAATCCTGACCGTTGATAGAGGTCACATAATACGGTCTGAGGAATTCATCGGGACCATGTTTTCCCATCACCTGATCATCGTAATCCGTAAACGTAATACTGGTTACGGAAGCCCAATTGGAATGGCTCAAGCGAAGATCAGCATGACCAGTTTTTTCCCAATTGGCGCTGGCCGTTCTGGCAAAAACAGAACCACTTGCCTGCAATCCGGCATCTTTGGAAACAAAACGCGGCTTCATGGTTTGAAAGGACATCACCGCACCTATGGCATCACTTCCGTAAAGGACAGATCCCGGACCAAATAATATTTCGGTTTGTTCCAAAGCCAATGCATCCAGAGAAATTACATTCTGCAGGTTTCCAGTACGAAAGATGGCATTATTCATCCTGACGCCGTCTATAACCAGTAAAAGGCGATTGGTGGAAAAGCCGCGAATCATCGGGCTGCCCCCGCCGAGTTGACTTTTCTGAACATACACCTGGCCGGAAGACGCTAACAGGTCCGCTGTGGTTTGCGGATTCAGCAAAGCGGATTGGCGCGGTGTTATGGTAACAACTTTGGATGCGGAAGATTCCTGATTCTGCTCCCAACGGGTTGATGAAACCACCAATTGATCCAGGGAAAAGGCGGAAGATTGTAAGGATATTATTTGTTCTGTTTTGGCGGGCGAATCAAACGGAACAGTCCTTGATACATAACCAACTATACGGATTTTCAAACTGTCATCACCGTCCAGTGAGGAGATATCCGCCCGGCCACGATCATTGGTCAAAACGAAACGACCGGAAGGGATTCCTTCAACGGTTGCCCAGGGCAAAGGCTCACCGGAATCCCCATCTCGCAGCAGGAGCTGCTGCGCAATAAGAGTGTTCGCTCCTGCCAGCAGCACAAGCAAACACCAAAACTTATTCATTTCGGATTTATTAATCGTATAAAAAAAGATGGATTAGCAAGGGCAGGCTCGCTAAACAACTTGCCGGAACCAAAACAGGAGCCCGTTTTGGGTGATCAGGCAGACCCGCCTCAGCGGACTCTCTAAACAACTTACCCTCAGCCCCGCGGAGGCGGTACCGGCGGCACCGGATCTTCAACATTGACTGGAAGGCCGGAAACCAAGGTTTCAACCCAAACGATGGGCGGCTTTTCGGTGGGTGTTGATGAAGGCAACAGCGCCGGGCCAGGCAGGCGATTCACCAAATGCTGTGGATTTACCGGAGCAGCTGGTGCTGAGTTATCCCGATGCTCTTCATGCCAGCGGGAAGCCCGGTCACGGGCAGCAAACAGCTCATCTTCCTGGTGATCAGCAAAAACCGTGTACCAGGTGGTATCAATGCCCGATTGGCTTAAAACGATATCATACATCTGCCCCTTGTAGCGGAACTCTTTTCCATGGATGCGTTCAAAATCTCCGTTGGGCTGATCCTCAAGCAACTTCGGAATTGCCAATACCTGGAGGGGCTTTCCCTTGTAATACTGCACACCGTTCCGAAACTCAAAATCATCGGCAGATTGGGGTCGGTGGAGGATGTAATTCCTGCCCTCCACAACATGGATTTCTGCGGGCTGGAAGCCCGTTAAACCGGAATTTAAGAGGCTGAATTGTAACGCCTTATGTGTGTAAATCTTGACGTGTATGAGTGCAAGGCTGTAGTTGGCAACACCAATTATATTGATCAGTGTGGGTAATAAAAGGGCTATGGCAATTGCGCGAACTCTCATCCTGGATTGAACAGTGTAAAGAAACACTTAATAAACCTCGACAGGGCGGCTGATACCCTTTATGCTTTCTTCATTTTTACCTGTCAAATTGGCTTAAATCAACGCCCAAAAGGCCGGAGGCATGGATTTTGAGGCATCTTTGCGCACACAATAACCGGTTTGAAACGTTTCTTTCGACTTATGGGCATGGATGCTGAATTGCAAACCCCTGACTCAACCCACAATACTGCGGGGGAAGCTGGGTTGGATAATACAAAGCAAAGCGGCGCGACTGCTGCCGCTGAAAGTGATCAGACTGATTATTCCGTGGAAGAGTTCCCGGTTGCGGAGATCGAAGGTGTTCCGGAAGAGGAAATCAGCCTTGTTCACGAACTGGAGCAGCAACTCCAGGAATCGCGGGACAAGCATTTGCGCCTGCTGGCAGAATTTGACAATTACAAACGGCGCAATGCCAAAGAGCGCATCGAGCTCAGGAAAACGGCAGCAGAGGACCTGATTGTGGACCTGCTGGGGGTGTTGGATGATTTCCACCGGGCAAAGACTGTTTTAGAAGCCAATCCCGGGGCAATGAAAGAATCCGAGGGGTTTTTGCTGATTGCCGGAAAACTTCGGCATGTTCTTGAACAGCGGGAGTTGAAAGCCATGGAATCACTCGGAACGGATTTTGACCCCGAGCGCCATGAGGCAATTACGGACATCCCCGCGCCGACAGAAGCCCAAAAAGGCAAAGTCCTGGACGTGGTGGAAGAAGGGTATATGCTGGGCGAAAAAATCATTCGCTACGCCAAAGTGGTGGTAGGCAAATAAGTCGGGGATCTTCAGGATCAATATTCCATGGCCAAAAGAGATTACTACGAAATTCTGGGCGTCGGCAAAAACGCGACCGCGGAGGAACTGAAAAAATCCTACCGCAAGATTGCGTTGCAATTCCACCCGGACCGCAACCCCGATAACAAGGAGGCCGAAGAAAAATTCAAGGAAGCAGCCGAAGCCTATGAAGTGCTTTCGGATGCAGACAAACGCGCCCGCTATGACCGGTTTGGCCATGCCGGCGCGGGCGCAGGCGGCGGGTTCTCCGGCCAGGGAATGTCCATGGATGACATTTTCTCCCAATTCGGCGACATTTTCGGCGGCAGTGGCGGCAGCGGCGATCCTTTTGAAGCCTTTTTTGGCGGTAGCCGCAGTCGCGGTGGCGGAGGTGGTGGCCGGAGCCGCGGGCAACGGGGTTCAAACCTGCGCATCAAGCTCAAACTGGACATGCAGGAAATGAGCGAAGGGGCCAGCAAGAAAGTCAAGGTCAAAAAATATACCTCCTGCGATGTCTGTTCAGGCACCGGCGCCAAAGACGGAACGGCGCTGCAAACCTGTGGCACTTGCGGGGGGCACGGCATGGTGCGGCAGGTGACCAACACGATTTTGGGGCAGATGCAAACCACCACCACCTGCCCAACTTGTCACGGCTCCGGCCAGCAGATCAAAACCAACTGCGCCAAGTGCACCGGAACCGGCCGCCTTTACGGCGAAGAGACGCTGAGCATTGAGGTGCCGCCGGGAGTCAGCGCGGGTGTGCAGCTTTCTATGGGCGGCAAGGGCAACGCGGGGGAGCAGGGCGGGTCGCCGGGCGATCTATTGATTGCCATTGAAGAGGTTCCGCATGAAAACCTTACGCGCGAAGGCAACAACGTCATTTTTGAGTTGTACATCAGTATTGCTGACGCTGCATTGGGCACCACGGTGGATGTTCCGTCCATTATCGGCGCAGCGAGAATTAAAATTCCTCCGGGTACCCAAGGCGGAAAGATTTTCCGATTAAAAGGAAAAGGCTTCCCAATCCTGAACAGTTATGGAAGGGGCGACCAGTTGGTGCATGTGAATATCTACGTGCCCAAACGCCTGAACGCCGAAGAAAAGGCGTTGCTCGAGCAGCTTCGCGATTCGCCCAATTTCTCTCCCGAACCAGGGCACAAAGAGCGCGGGTTTTTTGAGAAAATGAAGGACTATTTCAGTTAGAGAATTCAACCCTGACCGGTGGTGCAACTGCTCTGGCCTGGTTTCTTTGAGAAAATGAAGGACTATTTCCGTTAGGGTCTGCCATTCCCAGAAGCTGTACCGTATCTTCAGCTAACCTCAATTCGCTTCT
The DNA here is from genome assembly GCA_031402635.1 of Bacteroidota bacterium. GTDB lineage: Bacteria > Bacteroidota > Bacteroidia > Chitinophagales > BACL12 > WGOA01. Next base: position 5,374 of record JANNSM010000145.1, read on the forward strand.
ATGCTTACCAGATTTACCCTAACGGCCGCACTGACTGTTTTCGCAACGATTACTCAGGCGCAATTTGCCGATCCGGTTGACCTGACCACCCCCAGAGAAGCAGTCTGGAATGTGCAATCTGCCGATATTAACGATGACGGAATCGCAGATTTGGTGGTTGTGCAGGACGATGTCTTTGCCGGCGCCAACCTGGTTTGGTATCCGGGTACCGGTGGCGGTCAGTTCGGCGCCACGAAAACAATCAGCAATACGTTTGTCAACAATCCGGAGGTTGCCGATGTAGATGGTGACGGGGACCTGGATGTCACCTTCGCCATTACCACGGCCAATCAGATGGGCTGGATCGCCAATGATGGCTCCGGGAATTTTGGTCCTATAAATTTTGTAGCGGATACCTTGACCGGGGTTCGAAAAGTAACGCCTTATGATCTGGACGAAGACGGCGATATGGATTTGATGTCCATGTCCGATGACCCGGTTTTCTTTGATTTAGTCAGCAGTGTGGTCTGGTATGAAAATGATGGAAGTGGAAATTTCCCGACAGGCCATACCATTTTCAAAGGCTCTATTCGCGACCCATTTGATATTGCTGCGGGTGATCTTGACGGTGACGGTGATCCCGATATTGCCGTGGCCTGCCTGAATACGGACGACGTTACCCTGTTTGAAAATTTAGGCGGGGCAACATCTTTTGGCGGAAAAAATGTCCTGACCACTGATCTGATTGGCTGCACGGATTTGGAGTTGGGTGATTTGGAAAATGACGGCGACCTGGACATCGTGGTGGCCAATATCGGGGTGCAACGGGTCGCCTGGCTGAAGAATAATGGCAGCGGAGTTTTCAGCCTCGTTTCACTTTCCACATTTGGGCTTTCCACGGTTGACGATGCTACCGGAGTACACATTTTCGATGCCAACGGCGACGGATTTGCGGATGTAGCCGCTTCGCTGGTTGACGAAAATGCCATTGATCTTTTTCTGTATGCCGGCTCAGGCTCCTTCCATCCCGCTCAACGGATTACGGACCGGACTTTTTACGCCACGGATGTAGTTGCGGCCGACCTCGATGACGACGGAGACCTAGACCTGATCAGCAGTTCGCAGAATGATTCCAAACTGGCCTGGTACGAAAACCTGGGAGGAACGGGAATTTACGGTCCCAATCGGTTTATCAATTACGCTGCCGGTGGTATTGCTGCTTTGGCTGCGGCAGATCTGGATGGCGATGGCGATGACGACGTGGTGTCGGTCTCCGGACTGGATCAAAAGTTGGCGATCTATGAAAATCTGGGGAGTTTGGAGTTTGGTATTCAAACCATTTTGGACCAATCTGCAATTCAACCCCGAAATGTGATCGCGACCGATCTGGACGCCGACGGGGATTTTGACCTCGCAGTCATCGGGCAGGAAGTTTTAAAAGTTTATCTCAATAATGGCAGCGGCAGCTTTACCGATAACATCGTCTTTAGCGGATTCAACGATACCCGTGGATTGGTGGCCGCTGATTTGGACGCTGACGGCAAATCGGACCTGGTGGTGAGTTCGTGGTTTGACAGCAAGCTTTCCTGGTTCCGCAATTTGGGCGGCGGTGCATTTGGAGTCCGGCAAATCATTGCCAGTCCCGGAGGTGCAGACGGTTTGGTGGCCGACGATTGGGACGGAGACGGCGATTGGGATCTGGCGGTGAGCAGCGAATTCAATGATCAGATTTTGTACTACCAGAACCTCGGTTCGGCTGTTTTTGCGCCTTCTGTGGTGCTGGCATCTTCGCTGAACGGCTTGTTTGACCTCGAGAGCCGGGACATGAACGGCGATGGGCGCCGGGATATCCTTTTCGCCGCATTTTATGCCAATGCCGTCGGTTACGTGCCGAGTCTTGCCGGGGGAATTTTTGGAAGTCAGGTGGTGGTTACAACCACCCTTTACGGTCCCTGGGGAATTGATTCCTGGGATCCGGACGGTGATGGCGATCAGGAAATGCTAGTTTCGGTTTACAGTGAAAACCGAACCGTTTCCATTGATAATTTGGGCGGCGGAACTTTTGGAACCCGCCGCACCGCGCTGAATGCCTACGAATACCACAAGGTTACGCTCGCCGCAGACCTGGACGGTGACGGCGATGAAGATCTGCTTATCGGTTTCAAAAACACCTTAACCCTGGTGGAAAACCTCCGGTTGAGCGGGGTAACCTGCAACACCAGTTCAGCTCCATCCGGATTGTCCAGTGTGGTTAGCCCTGCCGGAGTCAATCTTAGTTGGTCGGCGATTCCGGGAAGTGCAGCCTGCCAGGTTCAGGGCCGGCCACTGGGCGCCCCGGCTTTCGCAGTTCTTCCCCCGATTGTTGGATTCCAACCAACAACGGCTTTTGTAGCGGCATCCAAATTAACTCCCGGCACTACCTATGAATGGAAAGTCCGCTGTGCGTGTTCGCTGACACCGCCGAGCCTGACGCCTTTTTCTCCGCTCAGCACATTTACCGTACCCTTCCTGAAGCCGCTAAACGAAACGGTTTCGCCCCAAATATTTCCCAACCCGGCTTCAGGCAGTTTCCAGATCGCTTATTTCAGTGAATTCGGGGAAAATATCCTTGTGCGGTTAGTTGATGCCCAGGGTCGTTTGCAATTCAGCGGGGAAATGCCGGTCAGCCCGGGCCAGAATGTACTGAAATTGAACACAGATAGCTGGTTGTCAGGTCTTTACAATGTTTCCCTGATAGCCAAAACAACCCGTTGGTCAGGCGAAGTGGTGGTTGCCGGAAATTGAAAGGCAGAAAGAGTAGAGTTTAGAAGTTTAGCGTAGGGTTTTTGGAGGAATCTATAGAACTTGTAGGTTACCCTTTTGGGAATTCCGCAAAAATTCTCCCCGTTTTAACGTTTCACTGATCATGGCACTTCGCT
>JANNSM010000146.1:0-5013 GCA_031402635.1 Bacteroidota bacterium
GCCTGCGCTTATGTCCAGTACCGCGACGGTATTGCGCTATGTGGAATTGAACTGGCATGGCTGGATGGAAAAATCAGCTACCGCAAACCGGTTTCGTGCCACCTCTACCCCGTTCGCACCAAAGAAATGGGTGAATACGAAGCGCTGAATTACGAGCGCTGGGATATTTGTACGCCGGCCTGTTCACGCGGAGAACGCGAAGGCATACCGGTATATCGCTTTTTGAAAGAAGCCCTGATCCGGCATTGTGGTGAGGAATTTTACGACGCGCTTGAAGCCACTTCCGCATACCTGAAATCCCAGGAAAAGGAAGTCGGGAGCCAGGAGTAAAAACAACCTTCGACCAATTCCAAATCAATAACCAAACAATAAGAAAAGCGCTGCAATAACACAGCGCTTTTCAGAACACTCGATCTATAAAGATCCCAAACCAAACCCTAAATAACTTTTACTGCTGTTCGTGCAGGAAAGTTTCAGGGGCCAGACGGGAATTATTCGGACAGGAATTATTCAAGAGGTCCGGAATCCAGGGCCTCCGCTTCCGGAACCTGCTCGGCGGCCGGGATGACGGGTTTGCTTGGCTGGATGGGAATGACCTGCATACCCAGAGCGCTCAGCCGGTCAAGGAGGTTGTCTTCACCGGCCAGATGGGCGGCACCAACGGCTATAAACGCCGTATAGCGGCTGGTAAGCGATTCTATGCGCTCGGATAGCAGGCGGTTGCGGCCACTAACCACGGCTGGCAGATATGCCGGGTGTTCTATGGCACTGAGCATAACTGATAAGCTGTCAAGCCGGGCATTCAGATAGGCTTCGGCAATAGCTTGCTGGTTGATTACAGGTCGATTCCGGGGCCTGACCATTGCATCCAAAAGAGCAGCCTGCTCTTTGGTTTCGAGCCCTTGCAAAACCGCCATCTGCTCATTCATGCTTTCTAATCCCAGCACCGGCTTGCCGTGCATGGCGGCCATATCGCGCAGAACCCAGTCCAAATAAATGCCTTCGCGGCGCTGGTACTGCGCTGCCAGCACCGCCAGGTATGCGGGCTGGTAATCATCGAGGACATCGGTTTCAAGCCCGCCAAAATGCCAGAAAAAACGGCATGCGCGGCGATACTGCCCATTGCGCAAAACATCGTAAAGACGCTGGTTGTCTTCAAACAGCGCGTGATCAATCAGGTTTTCGCCCGGCCAGTCTGACACGTGTTCAACGGCCAGCACTTCCGTGTCTTGAATGTGCTCTGCAAGTTGGTAATCCGGCAACTGCTGCACCAATCCAACATCGTGAAGGATGCCAAAAATATAGGAGGGCTGGCTGTTTTCGGGATTGCGTATTTCCCACAAAAGTGTTTGGGCATGTAGCGGACCTGCCGCGATCAACATCCACAGCAACACCGGTATAACCCCGGAAATACAATGATATAACAACCTGTCTGACAATACACCGGAACGGAGCAAAACATAAAGACCCCGCACCCGCGGTCAAGGTAGGTGCTGAATGTTTCGCACCTGTTTACATTTTATCCGGAGTTGTTTGGGCGAAAGGGCCCTTCGTCAGTACCTCAAAAACTTGATAATCAATGTGTTATATGTCATTCATTGTGACTTGTGCAAGTCCGGAAATGCCGTTAAAACCGGGCTTTAGTGGCTGTACACATCATCGTGAATACGCTCGTAAGTAAGCATCGCTTTGGGGCTGAAACAGGCGAAAATGATCTCGCGCATATCGTGATCGTTTTCCGACAGAAAATCGCGAACCGTGTTCAGGGCAATACGGGTAGCTGCTTCCATCGGGTAACCGAATTCGCCGGTGGAAATGGCGGGGAACGCAAGGCTGACCAGTTTCTCTTTTCGGGCAATCCGAAGCACATTGCGGTAACAGGTTGCCAGGAGTTCCGCTTCACCCTGCGTGCCTCCATCCCAAACCGGTCCTACCGTGTGAATCACATACCGGGCTTTCAGATTGAACCCCGGAGAAATCTTGGCCTCCCCGGTCCGGCAGCCCCCGAGCAGGCGGCAATAGGCGAGCAGTTCCTCTCCGGCCGCTTCGTGGATGGCCCCGTCCACACCCCGCCCCCCGAGCAGCGTCTGGTTGGCGGCATTGACGATAGCATCCACGTCGAGCGTGGTAATGTCCACCTGCTTAATGCGAAGTTTGGTAGAATTGGCCAAGGGTGGGTAGCTTTAACAGGAGCCGAAAATCGAATCTAAGCCATTTCCGGCAAAGCCATGCTTTCTGTACCCCGCGGACCTGTGTTGCTTTCCTTTATTACTCCGACGCTCAACGAAGAGCGCATGCTTGGGAGGAATCTGAAGCAGTACGAAGTTTTGGATTTTCCCCATGAAGTGATTGTAGCGGATGGGGGAAGTACAGACCTGACCCGCTCTATTGCCCGGCAAAACGGAGCGCGTGTAGTGGTTACGCAAGGAGCCCAAACCATTGCGGCTAATCGCAATACGGGAGCCGCCGAAGCACGTGCCGGTATTTTTGTTTTTTGTGATGCCGACACGCTTTTTGATGACCTGCCGTATTTCTGCCAGCGCGTTCTGCAGGTTTTTGAAGATCCGGAAGTGGTTGCGGCCATGCCCCGCATCCGTGTTTTTCCCGGACAAGAAATCATTCAGGACAAAGCGTTCCACTACGTTTACAACAACAGCATACGCCTGAGTTTCAAAACGCTGCTGCCTTTTGGAACAGGTCAATGCCAGGTCATCCGGGCATCGGCATTCCGGGCTATTGGCGGCTACCGTGCAGAGCAGGTTCACGGAGAAGACGCCAGCATTTTCAGGTACTTGCGAAAACAGGGACGTCTGGTGTACCTTCCCGACTGCACCATTCTGGAATCACCGCGCCGCTACCGGCATTACGGCTATTTTCGATACCTCACGCTGGCCGGCGCCAGTATTGTCGGTCAGAAAATCACCGGCAGAAATATGTTGAGTGAGTGGAAACGCGTGGGCTGATTCCCGCGCGAATGCCCTTCGACCTAAACCCGATCTATTTCCACTCCCATGCCTGAAGTGCTTGTTATTGGTTCCGGGATTGCCGGACTTACCTGTGCGCTGAAAATTGCCCAGCAAAAACCCGGTTGGAAAATCTCGGTGATCAGCAAAGCAAGTGCTGACGAGTCCAACACCAAATACGCGCAGGGCGGTGTTGCCGCAGTATGGGATTACGAGAAGGATTCATACGATAAACACATCGCCGATACACTTGATGCCGGTGATGGATTGTGCAATCCTGAAGTGGTTGAAGTGGTGATCCGGGAAGGGCCGGAGCGGGTGCGCGAAATCATCGGGTGGGGAGCTGACTTTGACCAGAAAGCGGGTGGAGGGTATCACCTGGGCCGTGAAGGAGGGCATTCCGAAGACCGTGTGCTGCACCACAAAGACCTGACCGGTTGGGAGATGGAAAAGACCTTGCTGGAGGCTATTCATCTGCAGCCCAACATTGAACTGCTGACCCATCATTTCGTGCTTGACCTGATCACGCAGCATCACCAGGGGCGGCTAGTGACGCGGCACACCTCGCCGATCACCTGCTTTGGCGCTTACCTGTTGGACCTGAATTCCGGACGCATTGAAACGGTGCTGGCCAACATCACCGTACTGGCTTCCGGAGGTGCCGGACAGGTGTATAAATCAACCACCAACCCCACCATTGCCACCGGTGATGGCATTGCCATGGTCTATCGGGCGAAGGGCCGCATCGCCAACATGGAGTTTGTTCAATTCCACCCCACCAGCCTTTACGACCCGGATGCCAGCCCTTCGTTTTTAATTTCCGAAGCCGTGCGGGGCGCCGGCGCAGAATTGAAAAACCAGGGCGGTGACGCATTTATGAAACGCTACGACGCGAGGGGATCCCTGGCACCGCGAGACATTGTTGCCCGGGCCATTGACAGTGAATTGAAACGCCGCGGCGAAGAATACTTGTATCTGGATGCCCGCAGTATTGGCGAAGCCAGGCTTAAAGAACATTTTCCTTCTATTTTTCAGACTTGCGCCGAACAGGGCATTGACATGACAAAAGATATGGTGCCGGTTGTTCCGGCTGCACATTACCTGTGCGGCGGCGTGGATGCGGATATTTTTGGCAGAACTACCATTGATCGCCTTTACGCGTGTGGCGAATGCAGTTGTTCCGGGTTGCACGGTGCCAACCGGCTGGCTTCCAATTCGCTGCTCGAAGCCATGGTTTTTGCCCACCGGATTTACCTGGACATCGTCGCCCTTGACGCGTTACCGGAAATTCCCGACTCCATTCCGGACTGGAATGCCGAAGGAACCAACGAGCCGAAAGAGATGGTGCTAATAACGCAGAGCCTCAAAGAACTCAAGGAAATCATGACCAGCTATGTGGGAATTGTGCGCTCCAATGTACGACTCAGGCGGGCCATGGCCCGCCTGGCGCTGCTTCACGAGGAAACAGAAAAGTTATACCACAGCACCGCAATTTCCCCCCAACTCTGCGAACTGCGCAACCTGATCACCATCGGTTACCTGGTCACGAAAAGTGCCTCGCTGCGCATGGAGTCACGCGGGCTACACTACACCACCGATTACCCGCAACACGCGGCGTGGGCGGATAATACGGTGTTGTAAAGTGGAGGTCTGTTATTCCTTGATCAGTTTAGAGGTGATCATGTTGTTTTGGTCGTCACGGGCAACCACGAAGTAGATCCCGGTGGGAAGAGCAGATACATCAATCTCGGCATAGCCACCGGAAACCCGGATGTTCTGAAGCATCCTTCCGGCCATGTCTATGACCCAAACATCAACCGAAAAATCAACGGACGATCCCGTTTTTTCGGAAACGGTGATTCGCAGTTGGCTGGTGCAGGGATTCGGATTCAGGATCATTGCCAAATCTTCATTCGATGATTCAATGTATTCCGAAGGAGTGTTGCGCAGCAGTGGAGCCGTGTAGAAATCTACCCGGTTTGTCGCGATCGGAGTTGGGTAAGCGTAACCAATGGTACCCCCGGCAAAAACACCGACAGGACCAACGGCA
>JANNSM010000147.1:0-8208 GCA_031402635.1 Bacteroidota bacterium
CCGTCACTGCATCAAGGGCTGCCCCTACAAGAAGGTCTTCTGGAACCCGGAGGAAGAGGTTTCCCAGAAGTGCATTTTCTGTTACCCGCGGCGCACGTACACGCAGCAGGCAACCGACCCGCAGCCGGGGATGGCGCCGACATTCAGGTCCAATTTCTGCTTCACCCAATGCCCTGGTCGTATCCGCTATGTGGGCTACAGCGATAACCCGAATGCCAACGTCAACAAACTGATCGACGTTCACAAGGTCGCCCTGAGGCTCCATCCGGAATTCGGCACCGAACCGAACCTGTGGTATATCCCACCACTCAGTCCGCCGGTAAGCGGCGGAACGGCCCGTCGCATCCCTATCGACCTGCTGGCCGGCCTCTTCGGCGACAACTGCAGCCAGACCCATGCCGAGCGGGTCACCCGGATCAACCAGATCTTCGCGGCCATAGAGAGTTCACGGACCAGCGGCGGGACCTCGGACCTGGCCAGGATCCTGACGGCGTATTCGGAAGCCGACCGGCTCCAGCTATGACAGCAATACGGAACGTCTAACCTGCAACCTCGTCCCATCAGGAGGTAAGTATGAAAACAGGATTCATGAATATCGTTTCGACCATTTCCCTACTCTTAGCGGCTATGGTATTCCCTCCCGCCGGAAACTGCGCACCGCCGCCGGTAACCATTCAGGCGGTGCGCGTTGCAGCGGCCGCCGACGGTTTTGACCCGGCGAACACCGTCTGGGCTCAAGCGCCGGAAGTATCAGTTGCCCTCGATATGCTCATTACCGATACCCAGGCGCCCAAAAACCTCCTGCCGGGAAACTGGCGGTGGGTGAAGGCAAAAGCTATGCACAACGGGTCGGACATCCTTTTCCGTTTCCAGTTCAACGACTCCTCGGCCGACACTTCGGTCGCCGATCCGCCCCTGTTCGCGGACGCCTTCGCCATGCAGGTACCCTTTCCGAATCCACTGTTTACGCCTCCCATCGAGATGGGTAATCAGACCGGACCGGTGAACATCATCTTCTGGCGGGCAAACATGGGTGACCCGCTAACCGCTCTTGGACAGCCCGGCAACATCGTCGCCGGCGGCGTCGGGACCGTGCAGACGAGCCCCGATTCGGCTTCGCTCCCCATCAGTTCTTTCCAGAAGATGGTTAACGGAACCTGGACCCTGGTTATCAAGCGGCCGTTGTCCGGCGGAAGCTCCGCCAACGGCAACATGGTCACCTTTGTCCCGGGAGTGACCTCAAAGTACAAGATCATCCTCGCCAACTGGAACGGGGCGAACCAGGAGCGCAACGGCGTCAAACTGGTTTCCGGAAACTGGCAGACCCTGTGGGTCAAACCCTGACTAATAAATTCAAGGTACCAGGTTCAAAGTTTAACGTTGAGCCTGGTACCTTGAACGTTGAACAGCAAATCCTGACACAAGGAGCGTTCCATGCCCAAAGCAACCATAACATCCCTGCCTTATGCCGAGCCGCTTATGCGGAGCCGCCTCTATAAACTCCTTTCCCTCGGGTACCGCTATCCCGACGCCGAGAGCTTCGAAGCTCTTCAGTCGGGAGAGTACATGGCCGCCGTGTGGGATTGCATATACGGCGTACCCCATCTGGAGTGCCTTGCAGCCGATCAAGCCGGTCTGATGAATACTATGCGGGGTTCACTGGAAGGCGGCACGCTGCTTGATCTCGAGGTGGGATTCAACCAAACCTTCGAGGTGGGCGCCCCCGAACCGCCCTGCCCGCCCTATGAAGGCCTGTTTCGGCCAGATGAAAGCAGGACCTCGCTCATGATGGAAATTGCCGAATTCTACAAACACTTCGGCCTCCAGATGAACCAGGAAGAGGAACGGCACGAGCTCCCGGACCATCTCTGCTCGGAACTGGAGTTCCTCCATTTCCTGACATTCAAAGAGGCTCAGGCCGGTAAAGAAAATTTTGCAGGACTCCAGCAGGGCTACATTTTGGCACAGAAGGATTTCCTGGAGCGCCATCCGCTTAAATGGCTGACAAAATTTGCCGCCAAGCTGGAAGAATGCTCCACCATCCCCTTCTATGCCTCGTTGGGTCGGATAACTGCTGAATTCGTTTCATGCGACTACGTCCATGTGGCAGAACATCTGGATAACAGTGCTACGTTCCAGGACCAAACCCATCGGGCATCGACCGGTTTTGTGCAGGTTCCGAGTTGAATCTGTAAATTAGCTATCGATGAAGCAGGAAATGTGTCTTTGCAGGCATACAACCTCCCGGCGAGTCAGTTGCGCTTTTTGTTCTCAGGACAACTGGAGGAATCATCGGATCGCACAAACCGTGTCAGTAATTTCAATTTCAAATCAAAGATGAAATCAAGGCGGTGAGGATTGAGGCGACGAGGCGAACAAATGGAACATTGAGGAGCCTGCCCTGACAAGTCAGAATAGCTCGTTCTCGAATGTTTCTCATTCTAACTCACTAAGACGAACCAACGAAGATTGCGCTTTGATTTGGAATTGGAATAACAACGTTGTGCCAGATGGGAGGAATGAACGGGGAGGTATAACGTTCTATCTATCTGTTTGCTGATTTCACCCTTTGCAGCTGCAACTGCATGAGCAGACCATTCCCGCAGCCTTCTGGAACGACTCCCGACCTTCTCTCCACGTCAACCACGCGATCAACAATAAAGGCTTGAGTAAAGGCTTGAGGGCCGTTGCTTGCTATCTTGCTATTAAGAAGTTTAAAGGTCATTTTTGCTAATTAACAAGCAACGTCCTTTTGGGGCCAGCAGGCTGGACAGAAGAAGCCTTCCGGCCAATTCAATTTCGCAAGATAGGCCGCGCAGCTACGTCATCAGGAAACATTTCAACAAAGCTACGATAGGTATTTGGGTAGTCAAGCCCAGGCTTCAGCGGTATTAATCCCACGGTCACCTCCTGCTCTGGAGAAGTTTTTTGGGATTTTATCTCAGATAAAACTAACCGCCCCCCCTTTAATAATAAGCGTTTTTTCAGATTTGCAATGTGGATAATCAGTATTATAATTATACGCATATTATTAATTTATCTTCAGCGGATAGCCCCTTGGATTTGCGGACAACGACATGACAAAAATTCTTAGAAAATCCGGCATCGACTGCTTTGGTGAAATCCCTTGGGGCACCCATTTCTGCCAATTTTATGATAACGCCTCGGATCTGACCGAAATACTGGTTCCTTACTTCAAGGCGGGCATTGAAAACAACGAATTCTGCTTGCTGGTCAGTGAAAAGTCTCCAGAAAATAATGATCTGCTCCATCTTCTGAAGAAAGCGGTTCCCGATTTCGACCAGTGCCTGTACACTGGACAGTTTGAAATTCTCACCCCGAAGCAAGCCTACTTGCCGGATGGCGTGTTCAATGTCGAAAAAATCCTTGCCGGCTGGCTGAAAAAACACCATCAAGCTGCGGCCAAAGGTTATGAGGGTACCAGGGTGGCCGGTAACACCGCCTGGCTGCGCAAGCGTGATTGGGCAAAATTCACTTCGTATGAGGATGCCATAAATGACAGCATCGCCTCTCTTAACCTGATCGCCCTCTGTCCCTATCCAGTTGCGAAACGTAGCGACATTGAAATAGTTGATGTAATCCGTAACCACGCAGTCGCACTCATCAAGCGGGATGGGATATGGGAAGCAGCAGAGGGTTCGGAGTTGAGTCGCATGGAGCGGGCTCTCAGCCTGGAACGTGATAAACTCAAGGGAATCCTTGACGCCATGGAAGATGGTGTTTACATCGTAAACCAGAACCATGACATCCAGTATGTCAACAGCGTAACTGAAAAAGAATTCGGAGCGGTCGAAGGCCGCGCCTGCCATCAATATTTTCATGATCGGTCGGAGCCCTGTCCCTGGTGCAAAAATGCGGAAGTTTTCGCCGGCAAGTCAGTCAAGTGGGAGTGGTCATGCGCCAAGAATAATAAGACATATGAGCTCTTTGACACGCCGCTGAGGAATGCGGACGGGTCAGTATTCAAGCTGGAGTTCTTTCACGACATTTCCGAGCATAAACGGGCCGAAGAAGTTTTGCGCCGGGGGGAACAGGATTTTCGGGTTCTCGTCGAAAACGCACCGGACATAATAGTAAGGTTTGGTCGAGATCTTCGTTACCTCTATGCAAATCCCGCAGTTGAAGTAAAAACTGGAATACCGGTGCAGACATTCATTGGTAAAATCCCCCACGAACTGGACATACCCAAAGAACTGGCAATGCAATTGGAAAGGACTGTGTACCAGGTTTTTAAAACCGGTACGTCGTGCAAGGAAGAGTTGGCCTATTCCTCTCAGGAGGGGACAATCTATTCCGAGGCCAGATTTGTCCCTGAAATGGCCGCGAATGATTCTGTGCAGTCAGTCCTCGTGATCGCGCGAGACGTAACGAAATTCAAACTGGCGCAAGCAGAGTTGACAAGCTCCCACGATCAGCTGCGGAATCTTACCGAGCACATGGAAAAAATTCAAGAGGAACAACGAACAGCCATCGCCCGCGAAATCCATGACGAACTGGGACCATCGCTCACATCCTTGAAGATGGACGCTTTCTGGCTGTCAATAAAAATGGATGCAGGAGACGCGTCATTGCTGGAAAGGATCGGTGCAATGATCAGCCAGATTGATGCAACTATTAAGACCGTGCAGAGGATTTCCGCTGAACTTCGACCGGGAATTCTGGATGATCTCGGCCTTGTAGCGGCAATGGAATGGCAGGCGAAGGATTTTCGCAAAAGAACCGGAATCAGTTGTGATATTAAGGTTGTGCTCGCTGACAGAACAATCGACCGTGACCGTTCCACGACTATTTTCCGCATTTTCCAGGAAATTCTCACCAATGTGTACCGCCATGCCGAGGCGACACGGGTCAAGGTTACGCTTAGCGAAGTTAATGGCAGCATCGTGGTAGAGGTAAACGATGATGGCAAAGGAATCACAAAAGCACAGATTTCCGGACCTAAATCGTTTGGTATCATCGGAATGAGCGAACGTGTTTACAGGTGGGGTGGAAACCTTAGCATCAACGGGAAGCGCCATAAAGGGACTACCATAACCATCAGCATTCCCCGGGCAAAGGCACGAGGAGAAGGGCCATGATTGTGATGAAAAAAATCCTTATCGCCGATGATCACGCTATTTTCCGGAAGGGATTAGCCGCTTTCATCTCGGAGACCGTTGACATGACCGTCGCCGGGGAAGCGGCCGATGGTGCAGAAGCATTGTGCATGATCAGGAAAAATGATTATGACCTGATATTGCTGGATATTCATATGCCGGGCAGAAGCGGGCTGGATATAATCAAGGATATAAAAATCCTGAAACCAAAATTACCGGTCCTGGTGTTGAGCATGCATCCGGAAGAACAATATGCTTTGCGTGCCATTCAGGTCGGTGCGGCCGGTTATCTGACAAAAGAAAGCGCGCCGGCTGAACTGGAAGCGGCAATCAGAAAGGTTTTGCTGGGCAAGAAGTATATCAGCGCCGCACTGGCGGAAGCATTGGCCGATGGTGTGGTAATTGGTGCGGACAAACCGTTCCACGAGAGACTTTCCAACCGCGAGTATATGATAATGTGCATGATCGCGGCAGGCAAAACACCGAAAAAAATAGCAGGAGATCTGCTGTTAAGTACAAAAACCATCAACACCTATCGCTCCAGAATTCTTAGAAAAATGTGCATGAAAAGTAATGTTGATCTGGCATGCTACGCTGCCCGGCATAACATGTTTTGACGACTCGTCAACCGCAATAACCTCCCACCTTTATACCTTTAAAAGCAACAGGTCGCCGTGTACTTAAACTAAGTACATAAAAATAGTCTTATTATACTAAATCAACCAGATTGTTTCAATGTACACTATCAACATTCCGTCATACCTTATGTTGAGTTCACGCACAGCGATGCCGGACGATCATCCTGAAAAAGCCTAACCTTTCGCGAGAAAGGGGCGGAAAGCTACGGGTCTTCCGAAAATAAGACAGCCGGGCTGCCAATGGATACCATCCGTGGCATGCCCGGCTTTTTTTGCTGGAAAGAATCCCGCACGGAACGGTTCGCTTATTCCAATTTCAAATCAATAGTGAAATCAATGATAGATAGACGTTTTCTGGAGTTGGAATTTACAAGGAAAAGGAGGGCGCACGATGTTGGACAGAACGTCACGAGCGGTTACGAGCGGGATTTTGATTGCCATGCTGGCCACAGCGGTCCCAGCCTGCATGGCTGCGGGGGTGCAGGTAACGGAAAAGAAGCTGGCAGCCACGGAGGAGTCGAGCTGGCAGTTGTCCGGCGCCAAGGTGATCCGGACCGGAGAGATCAGCGAGATTGACGATGGAACCATTACCAACGGGTACACGGTAGAGTCAGACGCCATCGCCCAGGGTGGCGGCGCCCTCATCCCGAAAGGGAAATTCAAGATGATGGCGACGGTTTTCTCCCCGAAGAAAGACAAGCCTGGTCAGCAGGCAGGGCGCTGGTATCTCCGCGGGAGCTGGTCCATTACCGGCGAATCGACCGGCCAGCCGATGACCAAGGCGCGCCACGCTCCCACCACTATCAAAGGAGATCTGACGGCAGACCTCTCCTTCAATCCCGCGACCACCCAGGGAAGTGTCGAAGCTCAGGTCAAAATGCCGAAGATGCCGGTCGGCAGCCGGCTGGGCGCGGGTAACGGAACATTCTCAGGGAACGAGAGGTTTGAGGGGAATCTCTCACTGACCCTGACTCCCCGACCGCAAATGAAAAAGAGGTAGTAGTCACAATACCCACACAAAGGAGAAACGGACATGAGAAAGCTTTGCAACTCCTTAGGCGCTTCGCTTACGGAAAACCGCCGCCAAGTAACAACCACGTTTCTGGTTTTCGTGACCCTGCTGACCATGGTCGGACTGGCCATGGCCGATATCCCCGGCAGGCCATCGCCGACAGGGACTTCGGTTCCCAATCCCGGCACCCAGCAGCAGGAACTGGCCAACATTACCTTCCCGGCTCCCTACAATGTCTTCGAATTCCCGGTCACCTGCAAGGCCTGCCACGGCGGCTCTATCGACCAGCAGGCCGGCCACGGGGGCAACTGGGCCGGGAGCAACATGGCCAGCTCTACCCGCGATCCGGTGTTTCGGGCCAGCCAGATCAGCTACAACGCCCAGGTCAAAACCAAAACCGGCAAGGACGGCGCCGGTAACAATTGCATGCGCTGCCACAGCCCCAACGGCTGGTATTCCGGCCGCTTTGATCCGATGCTGGCCGGGGCAGCCGACGGCAGTACCATGATCCAGAGTATCGTCCTCTCCACCGACACGGAAGGGATTTCGTGTGAGTTCTGCCACCGCGCCGTCGGGTCCGTGACCATGCAACGGGCCGACCTGGCCGCCACCGAGCCCGCCTGGAACATGATGGCGAGTATCGATGACTGGCCGCACGCAGGCTTACCCTATCCCACCGGACCGGTAGCCGGCAACCCCTATGGTGACGGCGCGCTGCAGATTAACGACGCCATGTCATACGGCGGGAAATACGGCGGTGTGACGCAGATGTACTTCAGCGATATTTTGGGCTTCTTCAACGAGCAGGGTGATTACCAGTCGGGCATCTACACCGGACAGACCTACGGAGTCTACCCCATTGACTTCACCGGGTCGCGGATCCCGCCGCCAACGGGAATGCCAAAATGGAACGCCAACGGCGACGAACTGGTCTATAACCCCGATGGCTCCCTTGCAATCGCCTATGAGGTGCCAATTCCGCCGGGCAGCCTGTGGGGATCGATTTCCCCGGAGCATTCGACGCGGCGCGACGACTTTGTCCTCTCCCCGGAGTTCTGCGGATCCTGTCACAACCAGACAAACCAGACCCTAAACCACGGCCTGCCGAAGCAGCGCACCTACACGGAATGGAAGTACAGCACCTTCGGTGACCAGTTCAGCGGCAACTACAAACGTTGCCAGGATTGCCACATGCCGACCCAGATGCATGAATACTCGGACAACGCACCGGTTTCGCTCAACCCCGATCCGCTCCTGGCCGGGTGGGCACCTTACTCCAAGGACCGCAACATTGACGGCGGAACCACGTTCCACAAGCTGGCCGGGGCCAACCGCGACCTGCCGCAGATGATGAAGATCCTCTATCCCGAGGTGGACCTTGAGGTCGTCGGAGCTCCCACCGGGCGTGATACCCGGGTATTTCCCGGCATGCAGTCCTCCC
>JANNSM010000148.1:0-9655 GCA_031402635.1 Bacteroidota bacterium
TCTTCGCTTTGCGGCAACTGCACGGAGGTCTGTCCGGTCCGCATTGACCTACACAACCTCCTGCTTTACAACCGGAGAGACGCCGTTGACGAAGGCCACACCGATTTTGCAGAAAAAATGGCCTGGAAGGTCTGGAAAGCAGCCATGCTCTCCCGGAGTCTCATGGATGCGGCAGGAGCCGGACCCAAGAACTTTGTGATCAGCACGTTCTTTAGTAAATCCTGGGGAAAGCGCAGGGATCTCCCTGAAGTCAGCCGGCAGAGTTTTTCCAGGCAATGGCGGGAACTGGAGTAGGGCTCAGGTTCGTAGATTTACATTTCAAGACCTGACCTAAACGCTGTAACACGTGGCTGTTCTGCCCGCTAATCAACCCATTTCTTTTCAGCGCCGCCAATACAGCAACGAGTGGCTGCTCACCCTGTATGCCCGGCTCCTGAAACCGCGCATGATCGAGGAAAAGATGCTGAACCTGTTGCGGCAGGGCAGGGTTTCCAAATGGTTTAGCGGGATCGGGCAGGAAGCGATTGCTGTGGCGGCAACTTCCGTGCTCAAAGACGACGAATACATTTTCCCCATGCACCGGAACCTGGGCGTTTTTACCACGCGAAACGTGCCCCTGGACCGGTTGTTTGCGCAGTTTCAGGGCAAGCCTCACGGATACAGTAAAGGGAGGGAACGATCATTCCACTTTGGTATCCCGGAACAGCGAATCATAGGGATGATCAGCCATCTGGGGCCGCAAATGGCGCTGGCGGATGGCATTGCGCTCGCTGACCTTCTGGAAAAACAACGGCGCGTCACCATCGTTTTCACAGGCGAAGGGGGAACCAGCGAGGGCGACTTTCACGAAGCGCTCAACGTGGCCGCCGTGTGGAATCTTCCGGTGATTTTTGTGATCGAGAACAACGGTTACGGATTATCCACTCCGGTGCAGGAACAATACCGCTGTGAACGGCTTGCTGACCGTGGCATCGGTTACGGTATGGAATCCTGCACGATTGATGGAAACAATATCCTGGAAGTTTATGCAACCCTGGACGGTTATGCAGACAGTATCCGCAGCAACCCCCGACCGGTGCTGGTGGAATGCATGACCTTTCGGATGCGCGGCCACGAGGAAGCATCCGGCGTTAAATATGTTCCTGCAGAATTGATCCATGCCTGGGCACTGCGGGATCCTGTCAACAATTATGAATCCTGGCTTAAAAGTCAGGGCATCCTTACCGATGAATTTGTCGCGGCTCTTCGCGCCCGGATAAAAGCGGAAATCGAAGACGCGTTGGAAGTGGCTTTTTCCGTCCCCGGACCGGACCTGTCGGTTGATGCCGAATACGGTGATCTTTATGATCCCGTTCAGGCGCCGGAAATTCAACCTTCCGGAGAATTGCGGGAACTGCGGTTTGTTGATGCGATCACCGAAGGCCTCGGGGAGAGTATGCGCCACTTCCAAAATCTGGTCATCATGGGCCAGGACATTGCGGAATACGGTGGGGCCTTCAAAATCACGCAGGGTTTTGTGCAGGAATTTGGCAAAGAGCGGGTGAGAAATACACCCATTTGCGAATCGGCCATTGTCGGGGCGGGTATGGGTTTATCCATCCGTGGCTGGAAATCAGTGGTGGAGATGCAGTTCGCCGATTTCGTCACTTGTGCTTTTAACCAGATCATCAACAACCTGGCCAAGGTTCACTACCGCTGGGCGCAAAACGCAGACGTCGTTATCCGGATGCCCACCGGCGCCGGTGTTGGCGCAGGACCCTTCCACAGCCAAAGCAATGAGGCCTGGTTCTTTCATACTCCGGGGCTGAAGATTGTCTATCCGGCTACACCCGAAGATGCCAAAGGGCTGCTCTGTGCCGCCATCGCTGATCCCAATCCCGTCATGTTTTTTGAGCACAAAGCTCTTTATCGCTCCATCAGCGGTCCGGTACCCGATGGCTACTACACCATCCCGATTGGCAAAGCCCGGCTGGACCGCGAAGGCACCGACATGAGTATCATTACTTATGGAATGGGATTGATCTGGGCGCAAAAAGCTCTCGATGAACGGCCTGACCTGAGCGCAGATCTGTTAGACCTTAGAACGCTTCTTCCCCTGGATTACGAAGCCATAGAAAAGACCGTTCAGAAAACCGGCAAAGTGCTGATCCTGCATGAAGACACGCTAATCGGCGGTATCGGTGGCGAACTGGCTGCCTGGATCGGGGAGCGCTGCTTTCAATACCTGGATGCGCCGGTTATTCGCATCGCATCGCTGGATACCCCGGTGCCCTTTGCCCTGGAACTGGAACAGCAATTTCTGCCGGAACAGCGTCTCCGGGAAGCACTGGATCGCCTGGCGAATTATTAAGAGGGTGGGGTTGACCAGAGGTCAGCTTTCGTGCGTCTGCAACAGTATCCAAATCGTTTCTCCAACTGCCTGAAGGGTCTTGCGGCTGATAATCTCCATATTGTCCCGGTGGGTGTGCCAGTAATCACCGAAGCCGCGGGGGTTATCGCGGTCGTATTGAATGATATCAATCGTTGGAATGCCCGCATTTCGGTTTAGATAAAAATGGTCATCGGTTAACGGGGGGAAGGGCTCTTCGTTAAACACAAAATACGAGCGGTGACCAGCTTTTGCTGCGGCATCCCAGACGCGGGACACCACATCCGGTGCATAGTGCATCGAAATGCCTTCGCGGTAAAACATAGCTCCTTCGGCACCCACCATATCCAGAAGAACACCGTATTCGGCCGTATAGCCGGGCACATGCGGTTTGCCGGACCAGTACTGGCTGCCCAGACAGTAACTGTCTTCAATTTGGGAATTGCCGTAATCCTCCACATCAAAGAGAACAATGTCCACCCCAAAACCGGGATCCTGGAGATGGAACTGTCTGGCCAGTTCCAGTAAAACCCCTACCCCGCTTCCTCCATCATTGGCTCCTGGAATCGGCTCATCGCGGCGCTCCTGGTCTTCATCGGCAATTGGGCGGGTATCCCAATGAGCGCAGAGCAGCACCCGTTGGGAAGCCTCCGGGTTGAATTGCGCGATGATGTTGCGCATGGGCAATTCTTTACCATCCCAGGATTTGACCTTCGCTTTTTGCTCCTGCACCTGATCCGCCCACTGCCTCAGCTTACTGGTCAGCCAATCCCCGCATTCGCGGTGGGCTTGCGTTCCCGGAACCCGTGGGCCAAAAGCCACCTGCCGTGCGATATAGCTATAGGCGGAATCCGCGTTAAACAACTTGGAGATCTCAGCATTTTGGGAAACCGGAGGAGAAGCTGCTAATCCTTTCCCCGGCTTGTCCGAATCGGTCTTGCAGGCACTTAAAAACAGGACAACCACCATTCCACCAAATCTAAAAACGCGGCAAATGAACGGATTGATCTTCAGCATAGGTTGTCAAAGGTAAACCGGTGTTGCCTGACCGCGGAAAAAAGCAAATGAAGGAAACTTTGCCAGGGGTCTTTGGAAATCCTGCCGGAAGGAGACCCGGAAAAAGTTTGTTGCTAAAATTGATGTTTGACCAACACGATACTTCGATTTATCGCTTTAAATACCGATAATTGACAATATCGCTATTAAGAACGATATTTGACCTGTGATCGCCATCATTACCGGAGATATTATCGGATCGCGAAGCCTGGAGCAACAAAACCTCTGGCTAAACCCGCTGAAACAATTGTTCAGGGAATACGGCCCTTCGCCAAAAAAATGGGAGGTTTATCGAGGCGACAGTTTCCAACTGGAAATTTCCAATCCTCCCGACGCGCTTCACGCCGCATTGCGCATCAAGTCGCAGGTCAAGAGCATCGCTACCGGTGAATCAGAATTTCGCAGTTCGGCTTTGGATGTCCGCATGGCCATTGGGATCGGTGAGAAAACCTATACAGCCAAACGCATCACGGAAAGCAACGGTCCGGCATTTTTACAATCCGGGGCATTGTACGAACGACTGAGAAAAGAAAAAACAAACCTGGCTTTGCATTCGCTCTGGGCGGATTTTGACGAGGAAATCAATCTTTGTCTGAAACTTGCGGGAATAACCATGGATGCCTGGACGTTGAATTCAGCGCACATTGCCGGGGCATTGCTGAAAAATCCTGAACAAACCCAGAAGCAACTGGGAGAATTGTTCCATATTGAACAGAATTCCGTGAGTGACCGATACACGCGTTCGCACACGGCAGAAATTCTTTTATTGGAAGCCCACTACCGGAAAAAAATAGCCAAACTGCTGGCATGAATGTTCTCGGTGCGCTGATCCTTGCCCATAGCGCTTTCTTCAGATGGAGCCATTGTCAGGAATGTTACATTCCCACTTCAACCATGACCGGATAATGATCGCTGAGCAGGCTTTGCGGAGCGCGGTAGCTCAACACGGACATAGCCGTATCAACCAAAACATAATCTATGCGAACCCCCGGAAGCGTAGTATGGGTGCGGGCGAGACCGCGGCCACTGGTTGCAAAAGCATCCTGAAGACCAGAGGCAATCCTTTGGTACGAGTAACTCTGAGGAGGATCATTGAAATCACCGCAGACGATAACAGGCCATGGCGAATCGAGCACCGCATCTTCAATGAGCACGGCCTGATCGGCCCTTACCTTGTAGGCATCGCGAAACTTGCGCAGGGTTGCGCGGCGAGTATCTGATTCGCTCATTTCGGATACGGCCTCTTCAATTCCGTAGTTTGTGGTTGACAAATGAATGCTTTGCAGGTGCGTGTTGAAGACGCGGAATCGTCCGGCCGGACCTTTGATATCAACGTACTGACAGGCGTTTAACTCACCGTCTCCCGGAAAGTCAACTTCGCCCTTTTCCACGATTGGATACCGGGAAAAAATAGCCAGCCCCCATTGGCGGCCCCGGATGTCATGGAGGCCCTCCCATAAGGAATAATGTGGAAGGCCGCTCGCTTCCCGGACCAGTTTCTCATGGTCATCTTCTGCCGATCCGGGAATGGTGAAGTATTCCTGCATGCAAATCAGATCCGGTTGTTCCTTGGCGATCAGCGCAAGCATAGAATCCCGGCCTGCAAAACGGATGTAAACGGAATTTTTATTGAACACCCGAACATTCCAGCTTAAAACCCGCAGGGTATCAGATTCTGCCTTCACTTCCCGGTTGTTGTTTGACGGTCCGAAACCGATATAATGCGAAAATTCCCGGATTGCCGGCACGAAGGCCAGGGCGGCAATCAGGGCAAAAATCCAGCGCTGAAACACCAGCCAGCCAAAAAGAAAAAAACCGTTCAGGATAATTAGAATCGGGAAGATCAACCCGGCCATTGCCGCCGGCCAAAAGGCTCGTGGATCAAGATACGGGGCGGCATAAGCCAGCCCAAGGACGGCGATTACCGCCAAATTGAGAATAAACCAGATCCAGCGCATCATTGGCTCATCCTTCTTTGCTGAACTTGAAGAGGAATTCCTTTTCGTCTTTGCTCAAACTGTCGTAACCCGACTTTCCGATTTTGTCCAGAATCTGGTCCACACGGGCCTGTTTATCCGAGCGGCCTTCATCTACCGTCACGCGGCTACGGGGTCTTCGGGTACGGCGGGCTGCCCGCTCGGCATCGGCGGGTCCTGGAGGTGCTGTTTGCCTGTAGGCCATGCGGGGACCGGCTCTCCTTCGACCTGAAAAAATGCTTTCTCCGATGCGGACAACGCCATCACTCAGCCTGTTAAATCCGATGGACAAATCTGTTCCGTTTTGCAATAACCGGATGAACAAATAGCCAATGGCCACGCCGCCAAGGTGTGCTACGCTACCGCCGGTGTTGACAAATCCTTTCACGGCAATAATGTCGAGCACGATTCGCGCAAGAGCGATGTATTTGATGCGCACCGGCCATACAAAAAGCATGATCTCGAAATTGGGAGCAAGCGTTGCGGCGGCCATGAGGACAGCGCTGACACCGGCGGATGCGCCCAAAAGAATGGTTCCATTTTGATCCGGGAATACATTTAGCAGGATTAATGCGAGCACCCCGCCCGCCAGACCTCCTAAGAAATACACCGGCAGAATGCGCCGGTTGCCGAGAAGATCCTGGAGGATCCGGCCGAACCAAAACAGGAAAAGCATATTCCACAAAAGGTGCCAGAAATCCCAGTGCAGAAACATGTACGTGATCGGTGTCCAGGCACGGTAAAGGAGTTGATTTGGATTCATGGGCATGGCAAGCCAGCCAAGTTCCAGACCGCTGCCCCCGATGCGCATCACCAGGTCAACAAGGTGGACGCCCAAAAAAACGACCACGTTCAGCAAAATCAGGCGAACCACCATGTTTCCATAGCGGTATTGTTGCCGTACATCCGTCCAGATGGAAGAAAAAACGCTCATTGTGAAAACACCTACATCAGCCTTCCGGCCTTGTGTTGCCAAAAGCGGATTAAAAGATAGCCAAAAAGCATCCCTCCAAGGTGGGCAAAATGCGCAATGTTGTCACCCTGAATACGGGTAAGGCCGCTGAACAGTTCAATAGCGGCATAACCCATCACAAAATACTTCGCCTTAATGGGCACCGGGAAAAAAATTAACATCAGTGGCATGTCCGGGTAGAGCATGCCAAAACCGAGCAGCAGCCCAAAGACCGCACCGGAAGCACCGACCGTCGGCACATTGACCAAACGGTTGAGCTGGCTGAGCTGTTCATCGGCATAATTGCGCCCGCTGCCGAGCAAATCACGCCCCTGCTCAAAAATCGTAGCGGCTTCCTGTGCGCCAATCTTAGGAACAAGCAGGCTCACCTCCAGATGGATTACCGCCATATGCAGGGCGGCTGCACCGAGTCCGCAGACCAGGTAGTAGGTCAGGAAACGCTGGGGACCCCAGCGCGTTTCCAGGGCATTCCCAAACATCCACAGCGCAAACATATTCATAAAAATATGTAGGAATCCGCCGTGCATAAACATATGCGACACTATCTGGACCGGCTTGAAGGCTGCAGAGCGCGGATAGTACAGACCCAGAATTGAATTCAGATCAATCCCCTTGGCCTGAGCAACCATGAGTGCCAGGTACATCAGCCCGTTGATCAGGAGCAGATTTTTTACGACGGGGGCCAGGCGGATCATTCGGTATATTAAAGGTTAACAAACGAAAATCCTCAGGATCGCTTTTTGAAACGCGAAGCAAGTTCGCTCAAACCGAGGGTGAAAAAAGTATGGTTTCCGTCCGGTGCCGCGTACGGAACCTGGCAGGCAAACAGTCCGTCAATCAGTTCACGCATTTCGGCAGCGGCCAATTTGCGACCGGCCGGAATGGCATAAGCCCTGGCCAGACTTCTGGCAACCCGGTGCCTGGGTTGCAGCCCGGGCAGTTCGCCAAAACTCCTGAATGCCTCCAGGAGTTCGTCCACCGCCAGACGCTCGTCCATTTCCCCGCAGTCAGCGGGAAACCCATGTACCACAAAAGATTGATGTCCAAATGGTTGTATATCAAATCCAAGCGAATTTACCGCAGGAAGCATTTCGCGGAGCAGCCCTGCATCGGATGTGGAAAGCTCAACGGTTACCGGGAACAATTGGCGCTGGCTGCTCCCGGCGCCAGCCTCCAGACGGTTGAGGTATTTTTCATAGAGGATTCGCTCGTGGGCCGCGCGCTGGTCCAGAACCAGCATGCCGGACTTGATGGGGCTGAGAATATAGCGTCCGTGCAATTGCACAGGCTTGACCGTTCCCTGCTCGGTCAAACTCTGCTCCATTTCACTGACCAGGGTCAGGGTAATGTTCGAAGGGTCCACTCCGCCGGGCAAGTCTGCGGGAACCGGGAACCGCTCGGGTATGCGCTCGCTTTCCGCGTTGCCGGCCCTTTCCCTTGCTGCAATCTCAAACAACGCTTCCCAGGGCCGCGCGCCCGAGCCGCTGCGCTGCATCGGCGCGGTTCTCCCGAAGTCTGCCCCCTGCCCCAACCTGCCGGTGGCTTGCACAGGGCCGGGCATCGGCTGAACATCGCTGCTGTCATCGTGACTGCGCATCGGATTCCGGAATGCTTCCAGATCGGAAAGGTCCGGATCAACATCAAAATCCAGCGTCGGAGTGGCACTGTAACGGCTCAGCGCATGGCGCACCGCCGCATGCAACAGGGCATAAACCGCCTTTTCGTCTTCAAAACGAATCTCTTCTTTGGTGGGGTGAACGTTCACGTCCACTTCGGCAGGATTCATTTCCAGAAACAGCACGTAAAGCGGAAAATGTTTTTCCTGAATCAGCTTTTCATAGCAGGACTGCACGGCGTGTTGCAGGTAACCGCTTCGAAAAAAGCGCCCGTTGAGGAAAAGAAACTGTTCGCCGCGGGTTTTGCGGGCGGCTGCCGGTTTACTGACAAATCCTTCAATTACCAGCAGCGGGGTTTGCTCTGAAACAGGCACCAGGCGCTCGTTGGCCGCTTTGCCGAGCACGGAAACCACGCGCTGCCGGGCATTGGCCGGTTTGAGATTGAACAACTCGATGCCGTTATGCTCCAGGGTCATCCGGATGCCGGGATTGACCAGGGCGAGCCGTTGAAACTCGTCCACGATCCGGCCCATTTCCGCAGGGCCTTTTCGCAGAAAATTGCGCCGGGCGGGTATGTTGTAAAACAGGTGATGAACTGCAATCGAAGTGCCCTGCGCCGCTTCACAGGCTTCATCGGAAATAACGCGGGAAGCATCAACCACTACCCTACGCCCGGTTTCATCTTCCGTTCTGCGGGTTTTGAGTTCTACTTTTGATACCGAGGAAATAGCGGCCAGCGCTTCGCCCCGAAATCCGAGCGTTTTAATAGCGAAAAGGTCCTCGATCACCGCAATTTTTGACGTGGCGTGGCGCTCAAAACACAGAAGCGCGTCATCCGGGCCCATTCCACAGCCGTCATCCACAACCTGAATCAGTGTTTTACCGGCATCGCGCAGGAAAACCCGCACATTGGTTGCTCCGGCGTCCAGGGCATTTTCAACCAGTTCCTTGACCACAGACGAAGGGCGTTGCACCACTTCACCGGCGGCGATTTGATTGGCGATAGCTTCCGGAAGTCGGTGAATGCGCGCTGTCATAACTTGGACTGGCGCTCGCAAAGGGTGATCAATGGATAAAGATGCCGGCAGTTTCTAAAAGGGATACCCCGGCACTGGAAATTTGGCGGGAACCACAGCCGGAAAAACAAAGTTACGGCTTAGCACAAGTAATGCAGGCGGGATTTCGGTGCGGCAGGCAACGGCCAGAGTCAGGCCTGTTATCCGGGACTATTATTAGGATTATCCACAATATGGGGGTCACATCCCGGTTTCAGAAGTAACCTGATTATCCGGGAATTGCATCCAATTTAGCGGGATTATTCCCGTTTTGAGGGAAGATTATTCCTGTGGTCTGCCGATTGATTTTCCTCGTCAAATTGTTGTGCCTCTGCGGTTTGCTGGCTATATCAGCCGCTCCGGGCGGCAGCCCCGTTGCGACTATGCCCGGCGCCGGCGACGAGCGCCATCCCGATGCGGACCGATCACTTCCTTTTTGGGAAGCCAACAGCCGCTGGGCGGATTCTTTGCTGGCGACGATGACGCCGGAGGAAAAAATCGGCCAACTGTTCATGGTGGCGGCTTATTCCAACCGCGGCACTGATCACGAAAAATTTCTCGCAGATCTGGTGCGCAATCAGCATATCGGCGGCCTGATCTGGTTTCAGGGC
>JANNSM010000149.1:0-5780 GCA_031402635.1 Bacteroidota bacterium
CTCCACGAGGCGCGCGCGAAATCGGTGTTCAAGAACAAAAACCATAGCGGCCTTGCGGGGTGGGAGCACTTTTTTAAAATTCAGCAGGTATTCGCGGTTCAGTCGGCTTATCTGATCCATACTGTCAAAATACTTCAGAACGCTGCTCTCCACTTCAGCATCGCTGAGGGCGTCCATGTTCCACCCCTGCGGATCTGGCTCAGTAGCTTGCCGTTTGGCCTGGTATTCATGATAGACCGGCCAGAATTTTTCGGCTTCCGATGGTGTTAATGCCAGTTGTTCGCTCATGAAGGCAATCCGGAGGCTTTCCATTCGCTCACTACCGGGTTCAGGACGGGGTCCCGTCTGTGCCACTATAGTCCCAGACCAAACATTCAGGATCAACACGGCGATCAACAAAAGGCAACCGCGATGGCTAGATGTCAAAATCAATGGCTTCATTTCCTGTAAATTTTTAGCGTCAACGGTTACTGGTAAAGCAGGTCTCCGAGATCCTCATCGGACAACTGAAACAATTCGGGATCAAGATCATGGAAAAGGTCATCGCTGAGGTCTGTCCATTCCAGATCTTCTGCAACAACGGTCAGTTCTTCACCGGAAACCGGCGACGGGGACTCCAGGACCACGTCTGCCGCCAGGCCAATGAGCTCTTCATCGCTCAGTTCATTGAGCATGCAGGTAAATGAGACGCAAGGTTCTGCAATCGCCGGTTCTTGCTTTAACGCATACCACCCACCCAGCAAGGCTGCCACGAAAACGGCTGCCAGCGCCAGCGGAGTGCGGAGTTGCCGAAAACGGCTGACCGGAGCTGTTGGTTGATCGGCCGGCGTTTCTTGTGGAATACCGGCTGCGAGATAAATCCGGCTGCGCAATTGCAACTGAAATTCAGCCTCGGCACCGGGTATTCCCGAGGCACTCCGGTCCAGCATATCGGACAGGCCTGGAGCCAGAGACTCCAGTTCTTCGCGGATTTGCTGGTGGTTTTGCGGTGAATCAGTGGACATGTTCATTCCTGGTGCGGCTATGGGATGGAAAAATCGCGGAGCGGTTTAATCCGGTGTTGAAAATCTGGTCATTGTTGTTGGTTGCCAAGAGTTTCCTGAATTTTCCGCACAGCGTGGTGATAGGAAGCCTTGAGCGCGCCTTCCGAAGTTCCCAGCGCTTCAGCCATTTCAGCGTAGGGCATTTCTTCGTAATAGCGCAGCAGGAAAACCTGGCGCTGTTTCGGGGGAAGGGCATCAATCGCCAGTTGCAGACTTCGCTGAATGGCATCGCCATCCATTTCAGCCGACGCTTTGAGATCCTTTCCCGTCGAAAATTGAACTTCGTCCAGCGGAATAGCTCGCATGCGCTGTTTTTTTTCCAGAAAAGCGAGGGCTTCATTGGTGGCGATGCGGTAAATCCAGGTATATAACTTTGACCGGCCTTCGAATCCATCCAGGCTCTTCCAGACCCGGATAAAAACTTCCTGCGTGAGATCGGCAGCATCTTCGGCTTGCCCGACCATGCGGAAGAGGTGATGGTAAATCCGGCTCTGGTAGTGTTCCACAATAGCCCTAAAAGCCGCGTTGCGCGTTTCTGGTTGCCGGAAAGCCGTCAGGATATGAACCTCGTCCATGCCGTGCAAGGGTAAATAATCAGGATAGCCGGGAATTTTTCCCGCCTATCCCTTGATTCTCGTGCAACAGGCAAATTGTCCAGTCAGCCCTTCTCCTCAGCCCTTCTGGTCAGCCGTTCTTGTCAACCCTTCTACTCAGCCGATCTCCGGTCAGCCCTTCTCCTCAGCCCTTCTGGTCAGACTTTGCGGGCAATGGCGCGGCGCACTGCAGCTACAATATCCGGCGTGTCCAGGCCATACTTAACTAAAAGCTGGTCAGGCGTTCCGCTTTCGCCAAAACTGTCCTTGACGGCAACCATTTCAAGCGGAGCGGGAAATTCACGGGCCAGGGTTTGGGCAATACTTCCACCAAGACCTCCAAGCATCTGGTGTTCTTCAGCGGAAACGGCGCAACCTGTTTTTTGCACGGAGGCTATGATGGCCTGTTCGTCCAAAGGTTTAATCGTGTGAATGTTGATCAGCTCCACGCTGATTCCTTCGGCCTCCAGGATATTTACCGCTTCAATAGACTTTGCCACCAGGTGGCCCGTGGCAAACAAACTAACAGCAGTACCCGGCTTCATCATGACCGCTTTGCCAATGACAAACTCCTGATCGGCGGGAGTAAAGATTGGCCATTTCGGGCGTCCGAAGCGCAGGTAAACCGGACCGTAATGATCCGCAATGGCAAGCGTTGCCGCTTTGGTCTGGTTGTAATCGCAGGGATTGATCACCGTAAAACCAGGAAGCATTTTCATCATGCCCAGGTCTTCCAGGATCTGGTGCGTTGCACCGTCTTCACCGAGCGTGAGGCCGGCATGCGAGGCACAGATTTTTACGTTCTTGTGCGAATAGGCGATGGACTGCCGAACCTGATCATAAACCCTGCCGGTGGCAAAGTTGGCAAACGTGGTCGCGAAAGGAATTTTTCCACCGATCGTCAACCCCGCCGCTATGCCCATCATGTTGGCTTCTGCAATGCCGCACTGAATGTAGCGGTCCGGAAAATCACGGATGAAGTCTCCCAACTTGAGGGAGCCGGCCAGGTCGGCACAAAGGGCGACCACATGGGGATTCCGCTTTCCGAGTTCGTGGATGCCGACACCGAAACCCGAGCGGGTGTCTTTGCCGTTTGCATAATCCAGTTTCATCCACATATCGCGATTTTTTAGGGAGATTATAGTTTTACGGATAGAGAACCGCCCGGCTTTACCTCAAATTCACGGGTTTGTGTGGCACGCATGGAACGGTTTTGTTTTGCACGGTAAACCAACAGGTAATTTCCTGGCTGAAGGGCGATGGTTTCGTTTCGCGGCAGTGTGCTGAGTTGAAAAACTTCCATCAACTCTCCGTCCGCTCGGGTAAAAACACCGCCAATCAGTTCATGGGAATGCACAAAAGTCACGTAGCCGGGCGCAGGAATTTCGAAGGTGGTGATGTGATCCTGTTCGAGTTCCAGACCCCGTATAAAAAGCCGCGGCAAAGTTAGGATCTCCAGGTCGTATTTCCCGGTCCGGTATCGCTGCTCCGTGTTGAAGTCCTGCACGTGGATGGTTTCGTGCGAGCCGTTGTGGTAAACTAACGCCTGCAACCGGTAGCTGAACGTGTTGCCGAGGGTTCCAAGTCTGAGCGTGCCCTGGGAGGCCGGAATTTTTACTACGTTGTACTGATTGCTTTCGATGACCGCCCGATCACTGGTAACCGGCGGAATCGTATGAACCACTAGTTCGTAGTCCAGAATAGGGTCTACAAAAATCGTGTCGGATTCGCCCCGGTCGTTCAGGGTGTGGTAAAAATTGTAGCGGAGTTTGCCTCCCGGCAATCCATAAAAACTCATGTTTTGGTCCGTTTCCGTGGCCCTTCCCCCATCATCGAGCAGGTCCACACGGAGTACCGTTCTGCTCAACACTTTTTGAAGTGCCCGCTCAATCACCCGATCCAGGTCGGCTTTCGCCGCTGCATTGTAGAAATCGCCGATGCAGGAAAATGCGCCGTGCGTCTCCGGTTCCATGGCCAATCCGATCACAAAGGCGCGAAGCAAAACATTCCGGCTGCGCAGCAACTCAATTTCATAACAGGGGTCACGGTTGCAACTCTCCACCCCATCTGTAATCAGAATGATGATGTTCCTGCCAGGCGGCTGATCCGGCAAATCAGCCGGAAAATCTTTGGCGCTCTGTGCTAAGGAGAAGGCGATGGGCGTTATACCCTTTGGGCGCACTTCGGTCATCTTCGCTTTGATAGCCTGACCATTGCCTGCCCGGAACCCTACTTCAAGCCGGGAATCCTGACAGTTAAAATCTCCCTGATAACTCATGTGGCCGTAAAGCCGCAAGGCCATTTCCAGATTATCCACCCGGCTGAGTGTGTCCACAATCTTGCTGATCACCTCTCGCGCAGCACCCATTTTGGTTGACGAGCCCCAGACATCGGTCATACTGCGGGAGGCATCCACCAGAAAGAGAATTCGGGTTACCGGAGTTTTTGCGCCTGCAGCCACCGAACCCGGCTGCGCCGACAAAAAGTTGAGACCACAGCAACCGACCAATATTGCCCCCACTCCCGCCTTGCGGAACCAGGACGATAAAGGTCTTAGAATATTGCTGTACCGGTTCAAACGTTATGTTATTGGGGTAATGCCCTGGGTTATGGCAGTTTTGCTGTGGTGCTTTTTGACGGGTAGATCACGACCTGAATTTCGCGGGTATCATCAATTCTCCTGTTGCGCGCAGGCCTGAAAACAAGAGTGTATTCTCCAGGTTGCAGATCAAGAACTTCCTGGCCGCTGAATGCCGGCCATTCAAACACTTTTACCAGTTTTTGTTGCCGGGTGACAAAAACTCCGAGAATGCCCGGGCCGTTGGTTTGCACCAGCAAACGGCCAGGAGCTGCAATTTTAATCGGGTTAATCTGGCCGGGCAATATGGGAAAATCGCTTACCTCAATTCGCGGAAGGGTGAGGATTTCCAGGTTATAGGTTCCGGCCAGGTAACGGTGAACGGTATTGAAATTCTGAACGTAAACTATATCCAGGGTGGCCGGATCCCGGACCAGGCATTTCAGGTCCGTAAAACCAGAATTTCCTTCAACCTGAAGCACGAGTTCGCCCTGCGGAATTTCAACGGCAATGATGTTGTGCTTTCCGGCGATCAGCTCAATGTTTTGACGCCGCACCGGTGGCGTGGTGTGAACATCGAGATTGTAAATACCAGCCGGATCCAGGTAAAGGGTGTCCGGCGCTCCATTGCGGAGAGTTGAGTGAACAAGGTTGTATAAATCCTTTCCGGTATAGGCATCGTAAAAGGTTAGTTCCACGTCTGTTTCTGTTGCACGGCCCAACTGGTCCAGCAGGTTGACCTGCAGCGTGGTATTTCGAAGGGCCTGAGAAATCACGACGCCGAGCACTTGCTGAAAGGTCGAAGGGTCGCCAGCATCATAGTAACTTCCCACGCAGTCAAAACCCGCCTGTTCGCTTTGATTCAGGCCAAGGCCAATGATGTAAGGCTTCAATGCAATGCGCCGGTTGCGCAAAGCCTCTGATGAAGCACAGGGATCTCCGGAACAGCTTTCCTGTCCGTCAGTGATCAGGATAATGGCGTTAACGGCATCTTTTCCCGCAGGAAAGTCGTGGGCAGCCAGAAACAGCGAATAAGCGATTGGGGTATAGCCTTTGGGTTCAATGGCAGCGAGAACTTCGCGCACCGCGCCGGCATTGTCCCGGCCAAAGGCAACTTCGAGCCGGGAATCTTCACAGTTTTTCTGCTCGCGGGAAAACTGATGGCCAAAAACGCGCAGGCCAAATTCAACAGCGTTATTCTCCCGCGTTACTGAATCAATGGCTTTTTCAAGAAGCTCCCGAGCCACCTCAAACTTGGTGCGCCCGTTCCAGGTTTCGTTCATGCTGCCCGAGCCGTCGAGCAGGAACAGGATTCGCGTGGCCTCTGGCTCATACAAGCGACCGGGCAGCACGACCTGCGCGCGTACTATGCCTTCCGCCGCCGAGCCGAAGAAAAGCAGCAAGAATAATAAAATATATTTGCTACTATTTTGAATCGGCGTTGTCGTTAACTCAATAATCCCCCTGGGTTTCTTCCAACTGGGCAAGTGCAGACGCCAGTTGCTGATCATTGGGTGCAATACCGTGCCATTCATGGGTTCCTTCCATGAAGTCTACTCCCTTGCC
>JANNSM010000150.1:0-3304 GCA_031402635.1 Bacteroidota bacterium
CCCGCAACCTGAAACCATGGCTAAAACCGATGAATTCCGCGAACATATCCTACTGTGATACACCTTTAAAGACCAGTCTATTCCGCTCGGCGCAGCCATGCTCGAGGGTGAAGTGGTGCCGGGCGCCATGGTCAGTGCGCCGTTGCGCACTTTCAACCGGCACGGGCTGATTGCCGGAGCTACCGGAACCGGCAAAACCAAAACGCTGCAAAATCTCGCGGAACGGCTGAGCGAAAGAGGTGTTCCGGTCCTGCTGATGGACGTCAAAGGCGACCTGAGCGGCCTTGCCGCTGCCGCTGCGGAAAACCCCGGAATCCGGGAGCGCCACGACCGTATTGGAACGCCCTGGAAGCCGAGGGCCTTTCCGATGGAATTGCTGTCTATTTCCGGGGAGCCAGGAGCCCGGCTAAGAGCCACGGTCTCGGAGTTCGGGCCGGTGCTGTTCAGCAAAATCCTGGGCGTCAACGAGACCCAGGGCGGCGTGATCAGTTTGGTTTTCAAATACTGTGACGACAAACACCTGCCGCTGCTGGACCTGAAAGATTTTCGCAAGGCACTGCAATTTCTGACCTATGAAGGCAAGGCGGAAATTGAAGGCGAATACGGCCTGATCAGCCCGGCCTCTTCGGGGGCTATCCTGCGCCGGGTTGTGGAACTGGAAGAGCAGCAGGCCGATCTATTTTTCGGCGAAAAGTCTTTCGATGTTCAGGACCTCCTGCGCACGGATGACCGCGGCATGGGCATCATCCACACCATCCGGTTGACCGATATCCAGGACCGCCCCAAACTCTTCAGCACCTTCATGCTCAGCCTGCTGGCAGAAGTGTACAGCACTTTCCCGGAAGTGGGCGATAAGTCAGATCCCAGGCTCGTGATTTTTCTGGATGAAGCTCACCTGATTTTCAGCGAAGCATCGTCCGCACTGCTCAACCAAATGGAGAGCATCGTGAAGCTGATCCGCTCCAAAGGCGTAGGCTTGTTTTTTGTCACGCAATTGCCCACCGATATTCCGGACGAAATCCTGAGCCAGTTGGGCATGAAGATCCAGCACGCGCTGCGGGCCTTCACGGCAAAAGACCGGCAGGCGATCAAACTTACGGCGGAGAACTACCCGCTCACCGCCTTCTACGATACCGCAGAAGTGCTGACCCATCTGGGGATCGGGGAAGCGATGATCACGGTTTTAAACGAAAAAGGGATCCCGTCACCGCTGGCCCATACCCTGCTCACCGCGCCGTCTTCGCGCATGGATATCCTCACCCCGGCGGAGATCCAGACGCTGGTGGCCGGTTCCGGTTTGGCCGCCAAGTACAACCAGCATGTTGACCGGGAAAGCGCCTATGAAATGCTACAGGCCAAAATCGAACAGGCCAACGAGCAGGCGGAAAAAGAAGCCCGCGCGGCTCAGGAAGCAAAAACCCGGCAAAGCGGACCCGCTGCGGATTCGCCAGGCCGGGCTCCCGGCCAGCGGGGCCGGACCAAATCCACGATCGAGGAGATTGCCACCAGCCGTGCTACGCAAACGGTGCTTCGCGAACTGACCCGGGGATTGATGGGTATTCTCATCAAGCGGCGCTGACAGGGCGGAGTGCTACCTTTGCGTTTCCATGCCGCTACCTTTTCTTCCCGTCAAAAAAACCGAAGCTGACCGCCAGGACCGGCCGACCAAACCGGGCCGGGAAATGTCGTTTATTGACCATCTCGAAGAGCTCCGCTGGCATATCCTGCGGTCGCTGATCGTGATGACGGTGTTTACGGTGGTGGCTTTTACCGCTAAGACGTTTGTTTTTGACACCCTGATTTTTGGGCCCAAACACCCGGATTTTCTGACTTACCGGGCGCTCTGTTCGCTCTCCTGGTTGCTGAATTTGGATGATAAATTCTGCATCATTCCCCCTCAATTTACCATTGCCAATTTCAGTATGCTGGGCGAATTCATGGCGCATATGCAAATTGCCATGATCCTGGGATTTCTGGTGTCCTTCCCCTATATCCTCTGGGAATTCTGGCGGTTTATCCGGCCCGGACTTTATGAAAAAGAGATCCGGACCACCCAGGGGCTTGTGGGGTATTGCTCCCTGTTGTTTGCTGTTGGGGTCAGTTTCGGCTATTTCGTCATGGTGCCTTTTTCAATCAATTTTCTGGTGCCCTACTCCATCAGCGCTGAAGTTGCCGATTATATTCAACTGAGTGACTACATCAGTTTTCTTGCCATGACCGTGCTCACGGCTGGCATCATGTTTGAACTTCCGATGGTGATTTATTTTCTGGCCCGGCTCGGCATTATTTCCGCCGCATTTCTCCGCAATTACCGGCGCCATGCCATCATTATCATTTTACTGGTTGCCGGAGTCATCACGCCCCCGGACGTTCTGAGCCAGATTATGATTGCCATGCCCGTGCTTGTGCTTTACGAAATTGGGATCGCCATCGCCGCGAGAATTGAGAAAAAACGCCTTGCCGAAGAACACGCCCGCTATGGTCCGGACCGTTCAACGGATAGCTGATCTCCTGACCCCGTTAACACCGGGAGGGTACAGGGAAAGGGCGAAAGGGGTTAATTTCACGCATCCATGAATATCTCGGCTATAGCAATCGGTTGTGATCACGCCGGTTTTCCGCTTAAAGACCCCCTGATTGCCTGGGCCCGTTCGCTTGGGTATGCGGTGCAGGATTTTGGCACTCACTCCGTTCAATCTGTTGATTATCCAGACTTTGTACACCCTGTTGCACAGGCAGTGAAGGAGCACGAAAATACCTGGGGCATCCTGATCTGCGGCAGTGCAAATGGTGTGGCCATCACGGCCAACAAACACGATGGCATCCGGGCGGCCATTTGCTGGAATGAAGAAGTTACCCGGTTGGCCCGGTTGCACAACAACGCCAATGTGCTTTGTCTCCCGGCTCGTTTTCTAACTGAAGACCAGGCCCTTACCATGGCCGGTCTGTTTTTCAGCACCGAATTTGAAGGGGGAAGACACGATGTACGCGTCCGGAAAATTTCTCCTGGTACCCGCTGAGCGCCGGATGCACTTTCCCATGACCATTAACCGAACGGAAACCCACACTTTGCCGGAAATGACTGACCGCTTATTAAAACGAATGAATTCCGCCCGGCACCTCGCCGCGCTCCTGATTCTGATTCACGCCGGCAGTTTAACACAACTGCAGGCACAATCTTACGACAACAAAACAGGCTCGGCGATCAGCGTCAGCGCGGTGCGCTCCCAACGAGAGGTCCCTTCGGCATCCGATCAGCCCGCAGACACCGTTCAATCCTATTTCGCAGCCACCATCCGTTCGG
>JANNSM010000151.1:0-3529 GCA_031402635.1 Bacteroidota bacterium
TCCGCGAGGACCTCAACAAACTCAAGGCCGAAGGGATGGAAAACCTGATCCTTGACCTTCGCGGCAATTCCGGGGGATACCTCAACACTGCGATGGAAATTGGCAATGAATTGCTCGGTGGTGGCAAATTGATCGTCTATACCGAAGGGCGAGCCTACCCGCGGCAAAATGCTTATGCAAACGAGACCGGCGGGTGGACAACCGGCAAATTGGTGGTTCTTATCGATGAAGGATCAGCCAGTGCGTCCGAAATCGTAAGCGGTGCCGTCCAGGATTGGGATCGCGGGCTGATCATCGGTCGCCGTTCGTTCGGCAAAGGATTGGTGCAGCGGCCCTTCAACCTGCCTGACGGATCTGCGGTTCGGCTGACGGTGCAGCGATACTTTACACCCAGCGGCCGTTCTATCCAGCGGCCCTATGGTGAAGACAAAAAAGAATATTATCGGGAAACCTTGCGAAGGCTGGAAAGCGGAGAGCTGACCGATGGAGTGTTAAATGAGGTACCGGACTCGCTGAAGTTTTACACCCAGAACAGCAAGCGGTTGGTTTACGGGGGCGGGGGCATTCTGCCAGACGTATTTATCGGGTTGGATACCTCTTTTGTCAGCGATTACTATGACGAAGTGGTGGGCCAGGGCATTCTAAACCAGTTTGCTATCACCTATGTCAACAGGCACCGCGAACAGTTACACGCGAAATACACGACACCTCAGGCTTTTGCAGCAGAGTATAAAACAGAGCCTGACGTCTGGACGGAGTTTACCCGATATGCTGCCGCCGAAAAGGTGGAGTACGATGCTGCGATTGCCTCTCCATCCGAGGAGCGTTTAAAGCTTCTGTTGGCCGCGATGATTGCCCGCAATCTTTGGGAACTGGAAGCGTATTTCATGGTGGTGAACCGGGAAGACCCGGTCTTTCAACGCGCCCTCAATGCCATGGGCGACGGTACGTTTGAGCAGATGAAGATCGCGGCGAGGTAATACTTTCCATTCATTTGAATACTTAACCCGGACATTTTTTGTCCGGGTTTTTTTTGTGATATTTACGAAAGGCCCAGACTAACATATATTGTAAACTCAAACCGGTGATTTCTTTTGCTCTTTTTAATAAACGTATTTGCAGTTCTAATGTAATCTGGGCTATGGTGGCATTGATCTTTCCACATGCGTCAACAGCACAGTTGGTTTGGGCCAATGCTTTTTTGCAGGGAAATTCGCACGAGGTCGGTGTAAGCCCCTGTGGATCAATTGGTGCCGAGGCTCCACCAAGTTTCGAAGGTCCTCTGGGTTCCTTTCACGATAATTCGCACTATACCCCCTATGTCAGCTTGGGAATGGTAGCTGATTCCGATGAAGATGGATGGTTGGTTGGTCTCCCCCGTTTATGCGGTGATTACATCTTTTCAGCAGCGCATATAGAAGAATGGGCAGTTACCTGTAGCAATGGAGCCGGGGTAGAACCCAATCTTAGCGTTAATGCTGGCTTCCCATGCGGTACTATGGGCATTCCAGGCAGTATTATAGGATATACGGATGACGGTACCTACAGAGCGGCTCTTTGGTCAGGATCAGTGTCTTGGTCGCCAACCCAACAGATCTCCTTAACCCAAACTGTTACTATTCCATTAGCAGATCAGATTGTTCTGTTCGAAATAGTTTTATGCAATACGGGAAGTGAAACAATTACAGATTTTTATTATGGAAGAAATATAGATCCTGATAACGAAGCAATTGCGACTGACTATCATGAAACTCAAAACACGATTGCTAAGCAACCTCCCGCGGATCAAGGAGCTTTAGTAGAAGCCCGGGGTTTGCTGTATGGTTGTTACTTAGGCTTGGGCGCTGTTGATTCACGAGCAAGAGCGAGTTATGGGAGATTTTATATCGGCAACCCTTTTGACATGTGGCATGGGTTAGGCGGGTACTCCCTTGCAGGTAGTGATACAGCAGATGTTGCCATTTCAATCTCATTTAAGGTAGATAGCATTCCGCCCGGAGCCTTTGATACTTTGCGGTTTGCCTATGTGTTAGATGAAGATGATCTTTCTAAGGCTATTGTTGCCATGCAGACTGAGGGAATATCCTTTCCCTTATGTGATGCCACTACACCTCCCTCTGGCCAGTCTCATGTAAGCTTTCCCAGCCGTGTTGAATTGGAGTGGTTTCCACCTGCCGGTTCCATAGGATGCCAAATCCAGGTTCAGCAAGTACCATCAGGACCAAAATACAAGTTGGATATTCTTTCCTTTCCTTACAACAAAGCGGAAGTTCCCCACAGCATTTTAGGCCCTGGCACAAATTGGGTTTGGCGGGTGAAATGCCGGTGCAGTTCGTCGCCGGTAGTGGTGTCGCCAACTACACCCTATGGAGACCTGTTCAGCGTGCCGGCGTTGCGGGAAGGACAGTTAGCGGAATCACGACTGAGTGTTTATCCCAACCCGGCGCAAACTTCGGTTGTGCTGGAATGGGAACCGGATCAATCTGGTCTGGAAATTCTACAGGTCAGCAATTTGCTGGGACAAGTGGTTGTGCAGCAGGAACTGCCCTCGCTCGAGGGAGCCAACCGCTTCGAACTGAATGTATCGGGTTTTACCGAAGGCCTGTACTTTATCCGTTTGGGCCAACGGGAAAGCCAGACGATTCAAATCAGGTAATCGGTTCGCCAAATGATAGGCGAATGGATGGCACCGGAAATTCCGGGATATTAATGCAGCAGCTTAGTTGCGGAAAGGCAATGCGCTGATGTTTGCACCAACTCCCTGACCTTGTGCAATGCCCTCATCAATGGCTTTGCGGAAGTGAATACCTCCGTAAAGTCTGCTGATGCCGGCTTCATCAGCAAAGGCATAGAAAGAGGAAAATGACCTTGGAGAACCGTCAATGTCCACCCGGTTGATGTGGGTATTGTCCGTAAAGGCGTAATTATCTCCAAATAAATCGGTAAGTACTTGGGAAGCAGCACCCGATTGGACGGAATGCCCGGAAGTATATTCAGGGAATGGGGGAGTTGCAATTACAATGGCAAAACCAGGAGTAATCTGTTCCTGAAATATCGTAGTTGGGCGAATGAGATTGTAATCATATTTAGTTTTCCAGCAGGAAATGAACCCATCGTGAACGGCCATTCCAACTTTGGCAAATCCTTCTGCGGCTGTCCCAAGGTCGGAATTTTCCAGGCCCAAAACCTGTCCGAGAATGGAAAGCGAATGCCCGGGAGGTGTAGCGCTTTTGCCGGGGGCATCGTCCCAGAATTTGGCGATGACGATTTGCTCCGGGGTAACGTTCAATGCGGTGTTGTAGGCATCCATTACATCTATCCAGAATGGGGAAGCGGGATCGGTAGAATAGGGATAAGGTGGAGCAGGCTGTTCTTCGACTACATTTTTGGTCAAAAATGGCCGAACATCTCCCCAGTAAGGCTGCATGGCTACCGCAAAGAGCGGGGGAGTGGGTTTCCACAATCCAGGTCCTACAGGTGCAACATAGCTGGTAGGGAAATTGGTATTAAAACAATTGGCCTGACCGTC
>JANNSM010000152.1:0-10942 GCA_031402635.1 Bacteroidota bacterium
GAAAAGCAAAAGAGCAAATCAGACTGAAAAAAAGTCCTGCCGTGCTGACCACCCACTGTCTGATCGGATCAAACGATGCCAGTGCATATGCGATGCCCAGACAAAAGGTAAGGATGCCTACAATCTGAAGACTGAATGGTGATATTGTGCTTTGCCCGACCATCCAAAGCAGCAGCCTGCCGGGAATCAGGGAAGCGATCAAACCCCAACTTAAATGATAGAACGCGGCGGTCATTAGGATAGCCTTTGCCCACTGCTTTTCGGGTAGAACTTGCATATTTTACGTAAAACTCGGAATAAAACACTCACCGAATTAAAAGGTTCAGGAATCCTGTGGAATGCCCTGATTATCCGCAGGTTCCTTATATCGGCTGAAAGCGGCAAAACCAGCCAGGCAAAACACCAGGGCTGCTACAGCCGACGCCCTGATACCCCCGTTCTCCCAGAGCAGGAATGTAGGAAACAACAACGCAGCCGCTGAGGTACCCGCTTTCATGACCAGCATCCTTACGCCAAAATACATTCCGGCCAAAGATTCGCCGGCCCGCCTGCTGTGGGCATCTGCCAGGTCTCCGACGATAGCATTAGGCAGGATGCCGAAAATTGCCAGGGAAACAGCCGCCAAAATCTGGAGAGGAAGGATGAGCAAAGCAGGCGAAATTCCACCTATTCCAAGAAGCGCCGTCAGGGTAAAAGCGGCCCCAAAAAGCAGGAACGCCCCCATGACAACGCGTCGTTTGCCCCAGCGCGAAGCGGCGAAGTTTACCGGGACATAACACAGAAAACTCAACCCGAAAACGAGGATCATGAATGCACTGGCATAGCTTTTTTCTTTTCCCATCAAATCCACAACATAATAGGCTACACCCATCTGAATGAAAGTCAGCGAGAGCCAGTATAAAAAATCGCTAAGCGCAAACCATCGGAAATCACGGTTGGCCCATACCCGGCTGAAGGAGAGCCTCACCCCGGCGCTGGATGGAGGGTGCTCTTTTCCAATAGCGGCATTTTCGGATGAATAATCCGACCGGGTGAATTTGTGCTCGTTGAGCAGCAAAGCGGGTACCAGCATGGCTACGGCAGCAATCGAAGAAAAGATCAATATGCTCCGCTGAAACGCTACCACCGGCTCCAGGCTTTTTTCCAGGATTTCCTGCAAGAGGTAAACCTGCGAACCCATCGCAAAGCCTAACGCCCAGGTCACGGAAATGGCGGTAGCAATGGTCAGGCGTTCTTTCGCGGTTTGCCCCAGCTCGGCAATCAGGGCGTTATAGGGAACCACATAAAGGGTCAAACTGAGGTAAAACAAGGCCACGGTGATCGCCAGCCAGACGGTGTTTCCCGGAAAACTGTCGCCAAACGGAGGATGGAAAACAGCCACCGAAAAAAAGGCAAGTGGCAACGCGGATCCCAGCAAAAAAATGCGGCGCCTGCCAAACCTGGACCTCGTCCGATCCGACCAGTTTGCTACCACCGGATCGGTAAAGGCATCAAAAAGCCTCCCGGAAGCACCAATCAGCCCAATCACGGTCAAACCGGCTAACAGACTTCCCTGAAAAACAAAAGGGGGAAAAAGAATCTCCCCGTTTTCAGCCGTCAGGGGCATATAGAAATAGGCCAGCATATTCAGCACCCCGTATGATGCCAGCGACCAACCAAACTGACCTATGGCATACACGAAAATCATCCGATTGCGGGAGCTCGCCATATTCACTCGGTTTTACTGATTCTCCAAATAAAAGAAATTCTGCCGGGCCTACGGTTTTGGCAGCCGGTGCAGTCAGCCTCGCGCGAGTTTGGCAGAGGGCGAATCGGCGGAGGAGTTATTCCTTGAGGCTTTCAAACCAGGCTCTGGCAGAAAGTAAAACGGGCTGCACGCAGTCTCCGTGAGTCAGGGGTCCGCCCCCCGCAAGGGATTCCCCGTTGATCGCCTGCACCGTGATTCCCTGGTCCTGGTAGGCATTGCGGGCATTGATGGCATTGACATAGCTCACCTGCTCATCTCCGGTGCAGTAATAAATCCGCGTAGGCGATGTGGGAGCGCGATCCAACTGCGTGTTTTCTTCCAGGGCTTTGCGGAAGGGATTTTCCGGGTTGCTGATAAAGTCGGCAAATACGTCATCGCGAACAATATTTTTTGGTATGGACGGTACGGCGGCATTCAGTTCCCCGTAATTGACGGTGCCGTCAAAAAGCGGAGGAAGCGTATTCGCCCAGGGGTCTTTCAAAAAATCAGCCGGGCTGGGATACATATCGTAAACGGAATTGAAAGCCAGCATGATATAAGGCAGGTAAAAAGGCGAAGCGTACGGTTCGTCGAGCAAGAGCATATCCACCTGTGCGCCAACCAGGTCATATGGCCCTGACATCGGGGCTGCAGCGGTAATCGGAAATTCATCGGCATGCCTGGCCTCAATTTCCTGAACCAGAGCCATGGTGGCATGACCGCCCTGAGAATACCCGAACAAAAAGAGCTGTCCGTTTTCTTCCGTTCCCAACTCTTCCAGCACTTTTCTGGAAGCCCGCATCATATCTACGGATGCCGTGGCCTCGGATTTTGCATGGCAATACGGATGCAGTCCGGGCGAATCACCGAGCCCCAGATAGTCAGGCAACGCGGTGATATAGCCCGTAGCGGAGAAAATGATGCCGATGGCAATTTCTCCGACGTTTCGCGAAGGAACTTCTTCCTTGAGCAAAATGGTGCCGTGTTGGTAGGAAGCCAGGGGAAATGGCCCCGGGACTCCGGTGGGAACTACCAGTGCACCCGATGCTTCCGTTCGGCTTTCTCCGCGTGCATCAATGGTTGAATAACGAATCTTGTAAATATCTATTCCATTCGTAACCGGAATAGTCAAACCCAACGCAGTCAGCAGGGAATCCACCTGCATCAGCGACCAGGAATCCGTCAGTTCATACCCGAGCAATTCACCGCGGTAAGCCGGATCGCCGGATTCGGGCACCAGCGCTTCTTCATTCTTGCAGGAGATGAGGAAGATGAACGGAAGCAAAACCAGCAGTAAACGCCGGAGGGCGCCGGTGCGGGTGGCTGCCGTTCTAAGCCAGGTCACAGAAGTCTGTGCGGGGTGGGGGGTAAATTGCATGAGAGAGAAAAGATTTTAGAATCCTTAAAGTTAGTTTGACACGAAGTCAATACCAAACGATGTCCAAATCGGATTTTTTGTCATGTATTCCTTATTCATTTCCGCCGGGTTGGCCATATTGTCAGGGGCAATAACCCGGTTTTTTGCTGGTCCGCCTTTTGATGATGGAGTCCTGTACAGAATATCTACACCATGAATTTCAACCAGTTCACCCTCAAAGCACAGGAAGCCGTCATGCAGGCCCAACAGCTTGCAGCATCCATGCAGCATCAGGGCATTGACACCGTTCACCTGCTAAAGGGATTGCTCAACCAGCAGGAAGAAGTGACGATTTATCTGCTCCGGAAAGCGGGAATCAACACGGAACCGCTGGGTAAAAAAGTAGATGAGCTGCTTCGAAAAATTCCCGTGGTAAGCGGGGACGGGCAGCCATACTTAACCCGGGAGGTCAATGCGGCGATAACCAAAGCCCAGGCATCCATGAAGGAATACGGCGATGATTTCGTGGCGATTGAACACCTGATGGTTGGTCTGGTAGCCGGCAAAGACGAAATCGGTAAACTGCTCCGGGAATCCGGGTTAAACGAGAAGGACCTGCACGCCTCCATTGCCGGTTTGCGGCAGGGCAGTAAGGTCAAAGATCAAAGCGCCGAAGCGCAATACCAGGCGCTGGAGAAGTACGCGATCAACCTCAATGAAAGAGCACAGAGCGGCAAACTCGACCCGGTGATTGGCCGGGATGAGGAAATCCGACGGGTATTGCACATCCTCAGCCGCCGTACCAAAAATAATCCTATTCTGGTCGGTGAGCCTGGTGTAGGAAAAACAGCGATTGCTGAAGGTATTGCCCACCGAATCGTGTCGGGCGACATTCCGGAAAATCTCAAGTCCAAAACGCTTTTTTCGCTGGACATGGGAGCGCTGATCGCAGGTGCCAAATACAAGGGAGAATTCGAAGAGCGACTTAAAGCGGTGGTAAAAGAGGTCATCAATTCCGAAGGACAGATTATCCTGTTCATTGACGAAATCCACACGCTTGTTGGCGCCGGTGCTTCCGAGGGAGCCATGGACGCTGCCAATATCCTAAAACCCGCACTCGCCCGGGGTGAACTGCGGGCCATTGGCGCTACCACCCTGAACGAATACCAGAAATACTTCGAGAAGGACAAGGCACTGGAACGAAGATTCCAGAAAGTGATGATTAACGAGCCTTCTATTGAAGACGCCGTCAGCATTCTTCGCGGCCTAAAAGAGCGCTATGAAACCCACCACGGGGTCACCATTCTCGATGAAGCGATCGTTGCGGCGGTTGACCTTTCGTCACGCTACATAAGCGATCGGCAACTTCCGGACAAAGCGATTGATCTGATTGATGAAGCTGCTGCGAAGCTTCGTCTTGAAATGAACTCAGTGCCGGAAGAGCTCGATGAAATTGAACGCCGCATTCGCCAGATGGAAATTGAGCGGGCCGCTATTGAACGCGAAGGGCAGGGAGCAAAAACTGCAGAGCTTGCCAGGCAAATTGCAGAACTGAGTGCAGGACGCGATGAACTGAAAGCCCGCTGGTTGCGCGAAAAGGGAATTGTCGAAGCCATCCATGCCCGCAAAGAAGAAATTGAGCAGGCCAGGCTGGATGCCGAGCGCGCGGAACGTGAAGGGGATTTTGGCCGGGTAGCCGAATTGCGCTATGGCAAAATTGCCCAGACTCAGGAAGCGGTCAAAAAACTCGAAGCCGAGATCCTAAACTTCGAAGGCGGCAAGCGCATGATGAAAGAAGAAGTGGATTCTTCCGACATCGCAGAAATCGTGGCAAAGTGGACGGGAATTCCCGTGGCGAAAATGCTCGAAGCCGAACGGGAAAAACTGCTTCGCCTGGAGGAAGAATTGCACCGACAGGTGGTAGGTCAGGATGAAGCCATTGCAGCGGTTTCCGACGCTATCCGCAGGAGCCGTGCCGGCCTGCAGGATCCATCCAAGCCGATTGGGTCTTTCATTTTTCTGGGCACTACCGGCGTTGGAAAAACCGAACTCGCCAAGGCGTTGGCAGCCTTCCTGTTCAACGACCCGTCAGCGATGACTCGCATTGACATGAGCGAATACCAGGAGCGCCATGCCGTCAGCCGGCTGATCGGCGCCCCTCCGGGTTACGTAGGGTATGACGAAGGGGGACAGCTCACGGAGGCGGTGCGCCGCAAACCTTACAGCGTGATCCTGCTTGATGAAATCGAAAAAGCGCACCCAGATGTTTTTAACATCCTGCTGCAGGTGCTCGACGATGGCCGGTTAACCGACAACAAGGGTCGCACGGTCAACTTCAAGAATACCATCATCATCATGACCTCCAACCTGGGTTCGCAAATTATTCGCGAACGCTTTGAAGGACTGGACACCGATCAGGACCTTTTTTCTGCCTCAGAAACGGCGAGGATTGAAGTGATGGAATTACTGCGTCGAACCATTCGTCCTGAGTTTCTCAACCGCATTGACGAGATCATCATGTTCACGCCCTTGCGCCGGTCAGAAATCAATGAAATTGTCCGGCTGCAACTGAATATTCTGGTTCGCCAACTCGAGGAAAAAAGTATCCATCTTGGATTTACGGAAGAGGCAGTTGAGTATATCGCCGACTTAGGATTTGATCCCCAATTTGGCGCCCGGCCGCTCAAGCGGGTTATTCAGCGGGAAATTGTCAATGAACTTTCAAAGCGAATTCTGGCCAACACGGTACGTCAGGACCAGCGCATTGAAGTTGACCGCTTTGACCAAAAGGGCATCATTTTCCGAAACACTCAACTGGAGCCTGTCCAGGGTTGAAAAAGCCCTGGTCAGCGAGGCTGCTATACGGCTTCCTTCACCTGCCACA
The DNA here is from genome assembly GCA_031402635.1 of Bacteroidota bacterium. Taxonomy (GTDB): domain Bacteria; phylum Bacteroidota; class Bacteroidia; order Chitinophagales; family BACL12; genus WGOA01. Next base: position 5,968 of record JANNSM010000152.1, read on the forward strand.
ATGACGTACCAGGTTGAAAAAAGTCGAAAGGGTGCCGTTTTTTTCCACTTTTATGCACTTTATTGCCGGCAAGTATTCGGAATTCGGGCGTGGCACGGACCTTGTCCCGGTTTACATTCCTGTATAATGCCGGCATGGCTGACATCTTGACGCCATGTCTAAAGCAGTCTTTTTTCCCCAACCTACCCCGCCCCCCCCGGGCGTATATCCTACCCCAATGACCGTTCGCAATCCCAAAAGAAATCCCGGCGTCCCGTCTGAGTTGGACAGTAATGCCGTAGATGAAGAGGTGGAGTTCATGCCCATGATTTCCCTGGACGAAGGAGATAAAAGCAAGAAAACCCCCGTCCCGGATCAGTTGCCAATACTTCCCCTTCGCAATACCGTACTTTTCCCTGGTGTTGTGCTGCCGATAACCGTCGGACGCGACCGGTCTATTCGCGCAGTGCGGCAAGCGCTGAAGGCCGGCCGGTTTATAGGCGTTATGGCCCAGCTTGATGAGTCTGTTGAAGACCCCAATCCCACCGAATTACACCGGGTTGGAACGCTTGCCCGGATAGTCAAGGAATTGCGAATGGCAGACGGAAGCACTACCGTTATCATCCAGGGCCAGCAGCGCTTCCAGATCACGGAAGTGCTCCAGGAAAAACCCTTCCTCAGCGCCCGGGTGGCGGTTTTACCGGACGGTCAGCCGGCCAATGACCAGGAATTCATGGTCACGATCAGTTCCATTAAAGATCTCGCCGGCCGGATTATCCAACTCTCGCCCAAGATTCCGCAGGAGGCCCAACTGGTGGTCAAGAACATGGATAACCCTGTGTTCCTCATGCACTTTATCGCCTCCAATCTGAACCGCGAAATTGCGGACAAGCAACGCATCCTGGAAACAGAAGATCTGGCCGTGCGTGCAGCGCTCGTCCTCACTTTTCTTCATGATGAACTGCAGATGCTTGAACTGCAGTCGCAAATCCAGGACAAGGTCAAAGTTGAAATAGAAAAGCAGCAACGCGATTACTTCCTGAATCAGCAACTGAAAACCATTCAGGAAGAGCTTGGCGGTGATTCTTATGAGCAGGAGCTGAAAGAAATGCGGGAGCGCGCCAAGAAAATGAACTGGCCCGAGGCCGCTGAAAAAGTCTTCAACAAAGACATGGAAAAACTCCAGCGGATCAATCCGGCATCTGCTGAATACAGTGTGCAGCGCAATTACCTGGAACTGCTGCTGGACCTTCCCTGGAAAAACATAACTGAAGATATCTTTGACCTGGAGCGAGCAAGGAAGATTCTGGACCGCGATCATTTCGGTCTGGAAAAAGTCAAGAAACGCCTGCTCGAATACCTTGCTGTTCTCAAATTAAAAGGAGACCTCAAATCACCTATTCTCTGTCTGGTTGGCCCTCCCGGTGTTGGCAAAACCTCCCTTGGCCAGTCGGTTGCAGAAGCGATTGGCCGAAAATATGTCCGCATGTCACTCGGCGGTCTCCACGATGAAAGCGAAATCCGCGGTCACCGAAAGACCTATATCGGCGCTATGCCGGGGCGCATCCTCCAATCCATCAAGCGCGTTAAGAGTTCCAACCCCGTATTCATCCTGGATGAAGTGGACAAAGTGGGAAAAGATTTCCGCGGAGATCCTTCATCAGCGCTGCTTGAAGTGCTTGACCCCGAGCAGAATTCTTCGTTCTATGACAATTTTCTCGAAATCGAATACGATTTGAGCAAGGTGTTGTTCATCGCCACCGCCAATGACATGGCATCAATCCAGCCTGCGTTGCGGGACCGGATGGAGATCATCCGGCTGAGCGGTTATAGCACCGAAGAAAAAGTAGAAATTGCCCGTCGCCATCTTGTCCGCAAACAGCGCGAAGCGCATGGACTCAAGGCAAACCATGTTCGGATCAGCGCGGCAGCAACTCGCAAACTGATTGAGGAATATACCCGCGAAAGCGGCGTTCGGGAACTTGATCGCGTGCTGGCTGCGGTAATGCGCTCGGTTGCAACCGAAGTGGCCACCGATGAAAACTATGTAGCCAGTATCGGACCGGAAGATCTGGAGCGAATTCTCGGGGTGCGCAAATACGACCAGGAACTGTACATCGAACCTGGACCGGCCGGCGTCGCGACCGGTCTGGCCTGGACGGCAGTTGGCGGAGAAATACTCTTTGTCGAAGCCAGCCTCAGCGATGGCAAGGGCAGCCTTACCCTGACCGGCAATCTTGGCGATGTGATGAAAGAATCCGCATCCACCGCACTGAGTTACATCAAAGCGCATACATCCAATTTCGGCCTGACTTCAGATCGCTTTGACAAAACCAATATTCACATTCACGTTCCGGAGGGGGCCATTCCAAAAGACGGCCCTTCGGCAGGTGTGACCATGCTCACTGCGTTGGTCTCCGCGTTTACCGGCAAAAAAGTTAAGCCGCAGCTGGCTATGACCGGCGAAATTACCTTGCGCGGCCGCGTGTTGCCGGTTGGCGGAATCAAGGAGAAGATTCTCGCAGCCAAACGTGCCGGTATCAAAGACATCATTCTTTGCGACATGAACCGCAAGGATATCGGTGAAATTGACCAGCATTACCTCAAGGGTCTTCGCTTTCACTATGTGCATACCATGGAGGAAGTCCTTCAAAAAGCCCTGCGCAGATAAAACCGAAAGCCCTGCTCCGGTATTCCCAAAAGCCTTTCGCCGGTAGAGCGGCACTAAAATGGTTTTCTTTGCGTTCCGGAATCAAGTCCGGATTCAATCCCGGAATAAACTCCGGAATAAACTCCGGATTAAACGATGAGGAAAGCCTTACTCTGGTTTGTCCTGCTATTAGCTACAGGCCGTCTGCAATCGCAAACGGGAGGCAGTTATACCTATGCCTACCTGGAACTTCCGCCGTCAGCAAGAGTCGCGTCTTTGGGAGGATACGTGCTCGCCACGGTTGACGATGACCTGACCCTGGGCTATCAGAACCCGGCTTTGTACAATCCGGAAATGGCTGGTCGAATCGCGTTTTCCCACTCCTTTGGGCCTTCAGGTATCCAATATGGTTACATCGCCTATGCCGATCAGGCTAAGAAATCAGGGCTCACCTTTGGCGGGGGAATGTTATACCGTACTTATGGCCGTTTTGAGGGAAGGGATGCTTCGGGCAACTGGCAGCCCGGATTCAGCGCTTCCGAGTATGCGTTTCAGGCGGGAACAGCGTATCACGGAGAGCGATTAAGCTATGGCATTAACGCAAAATTTCTCTATTCCCAACTGGAATCCTATTCCAGTCTCGGACTTGCCGCAGACCTGGGAGTTACCTACAACGATACTTCAGCCCTGTTTTCGGCAAGCCTGGTCATGCGCAATATCGGCACCCAACTCACCGCATACACACCTGGCGATGCCGAAACGTTACCCTTTCAGGTAAACCTCGGAATCTCGCAGCGTTTGAGATATCTGCCGCTCCGGCTTTCGCTCACCATTCACGATCTGCAAAAGCCGGATAACCGCTACGATGATCCCAATGCCCAGCAACAGAACAACCCGTTTTTTGGACAGGATCAGCCCGAAGAGAAATCGTTTACAGCCGATAAAATATTCCGCCACGTCGCGGTGGGTACAGAGTTCTACTTCGGAAAAAATTTTCGGGCGCGCTTCGGCTATGACCACCAAGCCCGGGGAGAACTCGGAAGCGAAGGAAGACCGGGTTTAACCGGTTTAAGCACCGGTTTTGGTATCCGAATCCGTCAGTTCCGGCTTGACTACGCCCATGCCATCACCCATATCAGCGGCCGAAACAACCACCTGACGCTAAACGTGGACATGGATGCATTTGGCAATCCCCGTTAAAGCATTCCGTCTTTTAAACACATCCTGTATCTTGCCCGCCGTGACCAATCCTTTGCCCCGGATCAAGATTGCTATTGACGGTTATTCGGGTTGCGGAAAAAGCACCCTGGCTAAAAACCTCGCTGATGAACTCGGGTATCTCTACCTGGATACCGGGGCCATGTACCGCGCGGTGACGCTCTTTTTCCTTCAGGAAGAACTGGATTGGAACAATCCTGTAGTGGTTGAAAAGGCGCTTGATCACATTTACCTCCAGTTCATTACCCACCCTGACGATCTGAGTCAGGAAATGCATCTCAACGGCCAGAATGTTGAAGCGGAAATCCGCACCATGCTGGTTTCCGATAAGGTTTGTGAACTGGCCGCCCTTTCATCGGTAAGAAGCAGGATGGTTGAACAACAGCGGGAAATGGGAAAAGAAGGCGGCGTGGTTCTCGACGGTCGGGATATTGGGACCGTGGTTTTTCCGGAGGCGGGATTAAAATTGTTTGTAACAGCCGCCCTGGAAGTTCGGGTTGAACGCCGGATGGCCGAACTCAGAGACAGAGGGGGTGAAACAGACCGGGAAATCGTGCGGGCCAACCTGCTGATGCGTGACCGGGAAGAAACCACCCGCATAGACAGTCCGCTCCGACAGGCACCGGATGCGTTCGTCCTGGATACCTCGGAACTCAGTCAGGAGGAGGTGCTCCGCCGTGCGCTAACCCTGTTTGAAAGGCGATTCGGATCCGCTTAGCCCGGAAATTTCCTGAATTCATCCGGTTAGGGCCGCTTTTAGGAGCCTTTTTTCAGGTAAAGGTGGGCTAAATGCTCTACCTTTGCCGGTCCAATCTATTTCTTAACCCTTAAACCTTTTACCTCTTGACGGAAAAGGAATTTACCGACACGGACGCTGCCAGCGAGCAGCAAGACGTGGAACTTGAGACGGCGCATTCCGCAGAAGCGCTGCATACTTCCGGCCAAATGGCTCCTGAAGCTTTAACCGACAATGGGAAATCTGTCCCAACCGAAGCTGCTCCCCGCAAAGGAGTTATGGGCCGCCAAGCCGAAACCTTGCCCGAAGCCCGGGGAGCACATGACGAATTTGACTGGGAAAGTGGCAACAAAGCGGTTTCCCGTTACCAGCCGGATGTCATGGAAAAAATG
>JANNSM010000153.1:0-2879 GCA_031402635.1 Bacteroidota bacterium
AATTCCAGCTGCCGGAAAAACCGTTGCTGCCGGCAATGCAGGCAGAACAGGCAGAGATGGTGTTCCCAGGATATTGCCGCCGGTTGGGACCGGACCTGAATAGGTGGTCCCCACAGGATGGGTTACTCTTCCATTAATTGAACTGCCACTGGTCACATTTCCGTTTGCGTCAATATCGCCATAGATATGACCGCTGTTGCCGATTACAATGGCATTAGCTCCGCCGAATAATCTCGCTGCGGTAATATCACCGTCAATGCTGTTGTTGTTTCCCAGTGAAATCGTAGAGGAGGAATTGATACTTCCATCAATTTCAAAATTGCCGTTCGTAATGACCGGTCCCAGCGCACCAACATCTCCTTCCGATTCAGAGGAAGAACCAAATTCTACGCCAAGACTGCCGGCATAAATAACGTAATCGGAAATATTGATGATCTGGCCGGAAACAGCGGTTGCCACCAACATGATCGCTGTCAGGAAAGTAACTCTTGCAATTCTCGTAGATTGGTAAATTGTTTTCATGGCCCTTCGTTTGCTTGTGAAAAAGATTATAGGCAGATGCTATGCCTCTCCTACGAAGGTCAGAATAGCAATGCTGTCACAAAATCCTGTGCTTAGGACCGGAAAATAAGGCTTTCGGTTGGTTTTAATTAATTGAAATAGTTTATAGCTTTTTTTACTGCATTTATATTGATATCTTTTAAAGCGTTTTACAATACGCTTCCATGTGATTCTATACCCCTGAGCCACAAAGAGTCGCATTCTCTGAGGTATCTTCACTTTCCGATACAAAACCTCCCGAACACACTGCCCAGCACTTCATCACTGGTTACCTCACCAGTGATCCGGCCCAACGCTTCCAAAGCCTGGCGGATATCCAACGCGACGAGCTCACCGGAACGGCCATCAGCGAGACCGGCCTGAACATCCCGGAGGGCAGTATCAGCGGAGCGCAGCGCTTCCTGGTGCCGGAGGCTTGCGACAATAGGCTCGCCGGCCGGGCGCTGCTCCTCAACAATAGCTTTGACGAGGGCTTCAGATAAACGCTCAAGACCGTAACCGGTTGTAGCGGAAAGCCAGTGGATGGGCCGGTCTCCAAAGGCAGCGCGCCATTTCATTTCCGGATCAAGGTCAGACTTATTGCCGACGGCAAAAATGGTGAGGCCTTCACGGGCCAGGCGGGCGAGGTCGGCATCCAGCTCGGCCGGGGTTGTGGCGAAAGGGTCAAAAACATAAACCAGCAGGGCTGACTGGCGAATTTTTTCCATCGTGCGCTCGACGCCAATTCGTTCAATCGTGTCCGAAGCTTCCCGGATGCCTGCGGTGTCAATCAGCCGGAAAGCGATTCCGTCCAGATGCAAAACTTCTTCGATGGTATCGCGGGTGGTGCCCGGAATTTCACTGACGATAGCGCGCTCCTCCTGAAGCCAGGCGTTGAGCAGTGTGCTCTTTCCAGCGTTGGGCCGGCCGGCAATAACCGTGGGAACGCCGTTTCGCAGGGCATTGCCCAGTCGAAAACTGCGAATCAGCCCCTCGAGCACCTGGCGAATTTCCTGCACGAGCTGGTCGAGTTTACTACGGTCGGCAAACTCCACGTCTTCCTCTGAAAAATCCAACTCCAGTTCAACCAACGCGGCAAAATCAACCAACCGGGTGCGCAATTCGGCAATCCGGTTTGAAATGCCGCCCCGCAACTGGTTGACCGCAATGTCATGCGCCGCTGCTGAATCCGCAGCGATCAGATCGGCAACAGCCTCTGCCTGGGCAAGATCGAGCCGGCCGTGCAAAAAAGCGCGAAGGGTAAACTCCCCGGGAGCAGCAGGACGAGCGCCGGCTTCAACAAGCACGCGCAGCACTTCGCCCAGGATAAATGGAGAACCGTGACAACTAAATTCAACGGTGTCCTCCGTGGTAAAACTGCGCGGAGCGCGAAAAACTGCCGCAATCACTTCGTCAATAATTCTAATTTCCTCCCGGAAATAACCATAATGCAATGTATGGCTATCGGCATGCGCCAGGGAAATTTTACCCTGGAATACACGGTCTGCAATAGAAAATGCCTGCGACCCGCTGATTCTGATGACCCCCAAAGCGCCAACGCCTGACGGAGTTGCCGGTGCACAAATGGTGTCTTTGAGGTCTGTGTAAAGCGTCATCATCAAATCGAAAAATCAAAAGGAAAAATCAAGTCGAAAAATTTAAAAGGAAAAACCCAAACGGAAATTAAACAACCAGCCTTCCTCGCCCGACCAGGTTACGAACGGATGAAGCGCAACAGCCGATAACGGCGCCAGCCACAACCCCGCCGTATAGCCGTGATGCATTTTTTCGTTGGGCAGCTCGCTTTCATCATCCACCGGATCCCAGACACGGCCATAATCAAATCCGCCGATGATACCAATGTCCATCGGTAAAATCCGGTTATCCCATTTTCCTAAAGTAATACGCAAGTCGTTGGCATGCGAAAAAGCGGTCTTTCCGGTAAAACGATCATTTCGGTATCCGCGTAAAAATTCGGTTCCTCCTACGGAATTTGCGAGATAAAAAGGATAGTCATCACCAAAATTGGCTTCTATCCCGATGCGATTGGCCACAGTAAATTTTACGTTCTGGCCAAAAGTTAAATAAAAGGAAAGATTTGCGGCAAGTTGCCCTAAACTCTCCGCTTCATCAAGGCGGGAGCGGTAATTGGCTATAGCCTCAAGAGTAATCCCTTCCTCCGGAATCATTGCATTATTTACAGATGTAAAGCTTATATGTGTTTCCGCCCCGAGGTAATAGTGCGATTCAAAATCCGCAGGCTCCAGACCGGCCTCAGGAAGTTGCGCAATCCGTCCCTCAACCTCTTCTACTTCATAGCGTTCCATTAACGGCCCGCC